>JBAUCP010000874.1:0-2252 GCA_049677625.1 Occallatibacter sp.
GCCTGGAGCGGCGCGGCTCGGCGGACTGGGCCGTGCTTTGCGCCGAGCATGGAACCGTCTCGCTGCTGGTGTTTTTCAGCGATGGCCCGGCTCAACCCACGGTACTGGCATCAGCGCCTGAGACCGAGCGCCTTCAGCCTCACGGAGAGAACGGCGTGCTCGGCTTCGACTGGGGCATCGACCGGGCTTCGCCCGAGCAGGTTCACGAAACGCAGACGGGAATGAGGCATCGTCCGCCGCTACTGAACCACGATGCGCTGGCCGACTCGCGGATCGACCAGACCACGGTGTATCACTACTTCGCAGCGAACGCCTGGACGGCGGTGCAGACGCAGGATTGAGAAAAGCAGCAAGTTAGCGACTTTGGCTTGGTTGTCTCATCGAACTTAGATGCGAATTGTGAGAGGTGGACTTCGATGCCGGAAGCGGTTCTTGTAAGTGCTGTGCGAACGCCGGTTGGCCGCGCGCCCAAGGGTGCGCTCTCCACCACGCGCCCCGACGACCTGGCCGCACTTGCCGTGGGCAAGGCTCTGGAGCGGGTCGCAGGTCTGGACAAAGCCGAGGTCGACGACGTGATTCTGGGCTGCGCGCAGCCTGAGGGCGAGCAGGGCTGGGACGTTGCGCGCTGGGCAGCGCTGCGCGCCGGTTTGCCGGTGGAGGTTCCGGGAGCGACCGTGAACCGGCTGTGCGCCTCCGGGCTGGAGGCGATTGCGCAGGCCGATCAGCGCATCCGCTCCGGAGGCATGAAGACCATCGTAGCGGGAGGGGTTGAATCCATGAGCCTGCTGCCCTTTGGCGGACTCAAGCCCAGTCCCAATCCATGGATGGCTGAGCATTATCCGGCTTCCTTGCTCACCATGGGCCTGACCGCGGAGCGCGTGGCCCGCCATTACAACATCTCGCGCGAAGACCAGGACAGCTTTGCGCTGGCCAGCCACCAGAAGGCTCTGGCAGCGCAGGCTGCGGGGCGATTTGCCGAGGAGCTGATTGCGGTTTCGGTAACGACGGCTGTTCCCGGCACAAAGGCCGGCAAGCCGGCGATCGCCGAATCGGATTTTACGGCCGACGAAGGGCCGCGCGCGGACACCTCAGCCGAAGCACTGGCCAAACTCAAGCCGGCCTTTCACGCGCAAGGCTCGGTGACGGCCGGCAACTC
This sequence comes from Occallatibacter sp., assembly GCA_049677625.1. Classification (GTDB taxonomy): domain Bacteria; phylum Acidobacteriota; class Terriglobia; order Terriglobales; family Acidobacteriaceae; genus Telmatobacter. The sequence goes on from JBAUCP010000874.1 coordinate 1,157, forward strand.
CTCGCAGACCTCTGACGGCGCAGCGGCCTGCGTGCTGATGGAGGCCGGCCGCGCAAAGGAGCTGGGCGTGCAGCCGCTGGCGCGGCTGGTGGCTTACGCGGTGACGGGATGCCTGCCGGAGGAGATGGGCATCGGGCCGGTGACGGCGATCCCGAAGGCGCTCAAGCTGGCCGGGCTCACGCTCGACGACATCGGCCTGATCGAGTTGAATGAGGCCTTCGCGGCACAGTCGCTGGCCGTGATGCGTGCGCTGGGGCTCGACCCCGAGCGCGTGAACGTAAATGGCGGGGCCATTGCGCTGGGCCATCCGCTGGGCTGCACGGGGGCTAAACTGACCGCAACTCTTCTCCAAGAAATGAACCGGCGGAAGCTGCGCTACGGCATGGTGACCATGTGCGTGGGCGGCGGCATGGGTGCCGCGGGCATCTTTGAGCGGCTGCAATAGCGGGTCTGCGAACATCAAGGCTTGCAGGACGTTCGGCATCAATTCAAGTCCTAATTTTCTTGGTTTGACTTGCGGTTGGCCGCTAGGTACTATCCGTTATCCCCTGAAACCGCCTTGCGAAGGGTTGGTATATGCCAATGAGCAAGTTGCGCACATCCCTTTTCGGTGTGTTGGCCCTGTTTTGGACGGCAGGCTCCTGGGCCCAGGACAATAGTCCCTCCCCTTTTGCGGGCTGCGCCGCGTGCAGCGGTTGCGGCGGTCTGTTACTCATTTGTTGGCTGGGTCTGATCGCGCTTCAGATTGCGCTGCTGGTCTGGGTTGCGCGCGATGCAAAAGCCCGAGGAATGGACAGCGCCGTCTTATGGATGCTCCTGGTCATGTTCGTTCCGTTAATCGGATTGCTGATTTATATTTTCGCGCGGCCACAAGGCAATATGATTCAGTGTCCCAATTGCGGTAACAGGCGGCTCGCAGCGAGTGTGAAATGTCCGCATTGCGGCATCGGCTCCTAAGGCCGGAACTGTGGCTGGCAATATTTCTTGTGCCAGCCTTACTGCTCGGGGTGGATGCGTTGCGTCCGCCCCAAGCCCAGATCAGCGTCCGCATCTTTACCGCATCCGTTTCGGCGTACCATCACTACCTACATCCGTT
>JBAUCP010000875.1:0-2086 GCA_049677625.1 Occallatibacter sp.
CACTCCGCACACCGACGGAGATGAAACCACCAACCCCTCGGCGACGCCAGGCATTCTACACATCCGTCACCACTTGGTTTCGAAGCGGGGTTGATTCCGCGTACAGCCTGTTTCATCTCCGATTTTCCCTTCGTGGCCTTTGTGCACAATGGAATGTCAAGCCAACAGCAAGACCTTCCCGATAATACCTTTTCGCGGCGGCTTGAGCTTCCGCCGCATGGCTGAGTGGCAGCTTGCGGCTATCGGGATTTTCAGTTTGCCAACTCGGACGGCCTCGGCCATAGGCAAATGTGGAGAACGAACCTGATCATCCGAGTGTTTTCGTTGCCATCGCCTCCTCCCCGTCAACAGGTTCGCTAAACTTCTCTTGGATGGACAAGGCATAAAGGAAGACGGTAAGTTTCAAAACCAATGACTCAGGTAGCTCAATCACAGGTTTCTCGCTCGTTGGGGCCGTGGCAGCCTCTCCGGAACCGCACGTTCCGAAACCTGCTTGCGTCCAACCTGATCTCTGATATTGGAACATTTATGCAGAGCGTCGGCGCGGCGTGGCTAATGACTTCGCTCACCAGAAATCCTCTGTATATCGCCCTAATTCAAACCGCTTCCGCCTTACCCTTCTTTCTCTTGGCGCTACCAGCTGGCTCGATCGGAGACATCTTTGACCGCCGCAAGCTGATCCTCGGTACAGAGACGTGGATGCTCGTCATTGCGGTTGTGCTGACTGTGGCTACATTCGCCGGAGTGATGACGCCCTGGCTCTTACTCCTGCTTACGCTGGGGTTGTCGATTGGGGATGCGGTCGAATCTCCCACTTGGAGGGCAATCTTTCCCGAGCTAGTAGACAAAGAAGAGTTACCGGCCGCTCTGGCTCTGAATGGGATCGAGTTCAATCTGGCTCGGGCCGTAGGGCCGGGCCTCGGCGGCTTCATTGTTGCATCTGTAGGCGTGGGCGCTGCATTTGCATTTAATGCCCTCTCCTTCTTCGGTGTCATCGCCGTGATCCGGAGATGGAAGAGGCCCCTGCGAAAGAGCACACTGCCGGTCGAGACGTTCCGAGGAGCGACCTCCGCTGCCATTCGCTATGTCCGGTATTCCCCAGGTATTCGCAGGCTGCTGCTTCGGTCGGCAGTTCTTATATTTTTCACGAGCTCCTTCTGGGCGCTCCTGCCAACCGCAGCAAGGGAACTCAGTAAAAGCCCAATCGCCTACGGATTCTTGCTCGGGTCCTTCGGACTGGGCGCGGTGCTTGGCGCCGTGGTGCTGCAGCGGACCAGGTCGAAGCTCTCGACGGAAACTTTACTGTCTTCCGCCACGGCGATATTCGCCGCAATTGTCCTAAGCTTGGCATTGTTACGCACGCCGGCGATCCTCTGCTTCCTAATGCTCTTTGGAGGTGCCTCTTGGACCGCGATCATGTCCCTCTTCAATAGTATGGTGCAGGAACTTGCGCCTGATTGGGTAAGAGCGCGAGTGCTCGCAGTTTATCTCTTCGTCTTTCAGGGGAGCGTTACCGTAGGCAGCACTCTATGGGGCTTTGTAGCGTTGAGCACGAGTGTCCATGCAACTCTTGCGGCTGCAAGTATCGGAACGGCTGCTTGCCTATTGCTGCGGCCCTGGTTCAGATTGCCGGATACTAAGCTGGATCTCAGCATCTGGAATCACTGGGTTAAACCGGCCATGATCGAGGAACCTGACCCCGACCAGGGACCGGTCCTCGTCACCGTGAAGTATGTAATTGATCCGGCGAAAGCTCCCGAGTTTCTCCATCAAATCCACAACTATGAGCGCATTCGTCGCCGCGATGGCGCCATAAGCTGGGGGATTTTCGTCGATACAGAAGCACCGAATACATACCTGGAAAACTTCACAGTCGACTCTTGGGCAGAACACGAGCGGCAACATAACCGCTTCACTCAAGCTGACAGTGAGATTGAGAAACAAGTGCTCAGCTACGCCATCAAACCTGTCGAGGTCCAGCACTATATCTATGCACGGGAAGAACCTCGCTTCTCAAAGACCGACTCTTAGCGAGAGGCGCGATTCCAGAACCGCTTCTCCCTTGTTGCCAAATCGCGATCCTCTT
>JBAUCP010000876.1:0-4372 GCA_049677625.1 Occallatibacter sp.
GCCCTGGTTACCCTGCTGCAATCCGCCGCCGTCAGCGCCCAACAGACGTTTACGGGCGGCGGAGCCGTCTCGCTCTCCTTGTCGCAGCTCACCTCTTCCAGTTCCACCCTCACAATTGCCGGCGCCACGGGCTCCTCGATTGCAACCTTAAAGGTCGTCTTGAACGGCGTGACGTCGAATGGGGAGACTGGCTTAAGCGTGCTGCCGACTTCGTTTATGCTGCAGGCCCCGAACGGCGGACCGTCGCTGGTGTTGCTTGGCAACACGGGCGACGGTACCGACGGCAATGACAGCGGGGGCGCTGGGTCCGGCCTGGACGATGTCACGATCACGATTCAGGATGGCGCCACCGCGGCGCCCAACGGGGTGGCCTGGCCGAACACCAGCTCTTTCACGGTCGAGCCCAGTTCTTACTTTGTAGGTAACGGCCAAACACCCCCCCAAGGCAGCGGCGCAGACTGGCCGCAAACGGACGGCAGCGCTACTCTGCTTAGCAGGTTCGCCGGAATAGGAATTAACAATGGCGATAAGTGGACGCTGTCGATCATCAACTGCTGCACAGACCCTACACCGGTGTCCATCAGCTCGTGGGATTTGGTGGTGACCTATGCAACCACGACCCCCACCACGACTACGGTCGCCTCCTCGGCAAATCCTGGGTTCACCGGCGACAGCATCACGCTCACGGCTACTGTTTCGGGCTCGGGGACGCCAACGGGCACGGTTGCGTTCAGCGACAACGGCACCACGATCTCCGGTTGCGGCGCCGTCGCGGTGAGCAGCGGCCAGGCACAGTGCTCAACAACCATGGCCCAGGGCTACCACCCCATCGACGCGATGTATTCGGGCGGCGGCGGCTCCGGCCCCAGCAGCGGCAGTCTTACCCAGCTGATAGAAGTGCACCCGACTCAGTCTGGAGACACGTGGTGCAATAACACCTCGTTCTCGGCCCCATTGAACGGCACCCCGATCGCTTATCCCGCCATGATCCCCGTTTCCGGATACAACGCCGGGTCGACCGTGGGCAATGTGACCCTGGAATTGGAAGGCGTAACGCAGGGTGCTGCGGGTACGGGAATTGATGCGGAGTTCCTGCTGGTTGCACCTGGCGGTTCGAACAACCTGGATTTTCTGGATACTGCATTCAATACAGAAGGCTCAGACGTAAACCTGTTCATTTCCGACTCCGCCTCGCTTTCGCCGAATTACGGAACACCTGTAAGCAACGACACCTATCTGCCGTTCGACGGCAATATCCAGACGATCGACTCGTTCCCGGCCTCCAACTCACCGATCGTAGACTCGAATATTCCTTCGGTCCCAGGCACAATCAACTTCGCCGCACCGCACGGCAAAACCAATTCCTTCACGCTTCAGCAGGCGTTCAGCGGAGCACCGGCAAACGGCGACTGGGCGTTGTATGCCACAGCTTCCAATGGGACGGATGCCCTCACCGTAGGCGGCTGGTGCATTTCCCTGAACGTCAATACTGGAACCGCGACCACCACCACTCTCAGTTCCAGCCGGCAGGACGCTTTTAGCGGGGCAAACGTCACCCTCTCCGCAACGGTGGTGATCAATGGAACATCCACTCCCGTTACCTCGGGTACGGTCGAATTCAAGGACGAAACCACCGGAACCATACTCGCCGCGTCCGCGGCCCTGAACAGCAGTGGTGTGGCAACTGTCACCACGAACTCGTTGGCCGAGGGCGATCACAAAATCGTCGCCACTTACAGTGGAAACAGCACCTACGACACAAGCTTCGCCAGCATGTACCAGCGCATTGACGACGCTTCCACGGTCACAGCCGTAAACAGCAGCACATGGCAGTTCTGCAATACGGGGGCTATCACGATTCCGATGGGGACCAACGGCGCAGAAACCCCGAACCCATCGAATGTCTTCGTGACGAATCTTCCGGGCACACTGAACACCGCGACCCTCACTCTCAACAATTTCTCCATTCTCGTCGGCGATCAGCTCGACAACACCGAGTCGCTTGTGGTGGGTCCAACGGGCGCGGCACTTGACTTCTTCTCCAATACGGCCGATGGCGCCATCGGGGATGAAGCGCTTGCCGGAAACTATACCTTCGCAGACAGTGCCAGCGCTCTGGTGTCGAGTGGAAGCGGGAATATAAGTCCAGGCACCTACAAGCCCACGAGCTATGTGGGCACTGACAACGCCAACGATGTCTTCACGGCCGATCCTGGCGGCTTCGATACTCTGCCAGGATCATTCGGTTACTCCGCGACCCGCAGCACTTCCACTTTCGATAGCGAGTTCGGCAGCACCAACGCGAACGGCACGTGGAGCCTCTACTTCAACTCACCCAATGCGAACGCCAACGGTACCGGCGCAGCCAAGGGCTGGTGCCTGAACCTCACTGAGAATCTGCCGGCCGTGTCAGTCGGGTTGTCGAGCGCCAGCGACTTCACGCAGGGCGGTTCGGGCGCGTACACGGTGATGGTTCAGAACAATGGAACCGGAGGTCCAACGGGCGATCCGACGGGCACCAATCCAATGACCGTCACCGATGTGCTGAACTCGGCTTTCACATTCGCGAGCGGGTCCGGTACAGGCTGGTCCTGTGCGGCGCCGGGACAAACGGTGACCTGCACGAATGACTCCGCGGTTGCCGATAATGGCGGCGCCTATCCGGATTTGACGATCAACGTAACCGTGTCCGGGACGGCGAGTGGAGTGATTGGCAACCAGGTCTCTGCGAGCGGCGCCGGAGCCAGCTCTACAAACTCAAATACCGACAACGTGACCATCGAGGCGCCTCTGGCCATCACCAGCGCCAGCAGCACTACCTTTACAGTTGGTACTGCAGGCTCCTTCACCGTGACCACAACCGGCAATCCCACCCCAACTTTCAGCGAGACCGGAGCTCTGCCTTCCGGCGTCACGTTATCCAGCGCCGGCATTCTCAGCGGCACGCCGGCTGCCGGCACGGGAGGCTCCTACTCGATTACCATCACGGCGAGCAACGGCGTCAGCCCCAACGCCACGCAAAACTTCACCCTGACCGTGGATCAGGCCCCGGCCATCACCAGTGCCAACAGCACCATCTTGACAGCTGGCACCGCGGGCTCCTTCACAATAACCGCTACGGGCTATCCGAGTGCGACGTTCAGCGAAACAGGTGTTCTGCCTACCGGCATCACGCTAAGCAGCGCTGGAGTTCTGAGCGGCACACCGTCCGGTGCTTCCGGCGCTTACCCCCTTACGATTACCGCCAGCAATGGTGTCGGGTCGAATGCTACGCAGAGCTTTACGATCACCGTCAATGCGGGACCAGCGACACATCTTGTGATTCCCGGCGGACCGGAGCCGTTCTACACCGCGTTCGGCTTCAACATTTACGCCTATGACGCCGCGGGGAACCTGGCAACCTCTTACAACGGAACGGTAGCCTTCACCAGCTCCGATCCCGGGTTCGTCAATCTGGGGCCGGTGACTCTGGTCAATGGAGTAGGCTCTCAGACCGGCGTACTTAAAACTGCCGGGACAGACTCCATTACCGCCACGGACACGACCAATCCTTCGATTACGGGCACGGGCTTCTTTACGATCCAGCCAGGTGCAGCGACACACATCGGGTTAGCCGCGCCGTCGTCGGCTTATGTCGGCTCGCCCATCAGCTACACGCTGACCGCCTATGATCTTTTCGGCAATGTGGCCACCAGCTACGGCGGCACGGTAGTCTTCACCAGCACCGATCCCAGCGCCATCCTCCCCGGAAGCAGCGCAATCACCAACGGAACCGGCACCTTCTCCGCAACCATGGAGACGGTCGGCTCGCAAACCATCACGGCGACCGATTCAGTGAACAGCTTGGTAGCGAGCAGCGGAAATATCAGCGTCACCCTTCCCGCTCTAGTTGTGACAACAGCAGCCGACGATACGGGCGCCGCCTCGAATTGCACCATCCAGACCACGCCAGGAACCGGCACGGATGCTTCGTGCAGCCTGCGCGATGCGTTGCTCTTCGCCGCCAATGAAGGCTCCGGCAGCATTACATTCGACTCGACTGCCTTTGCGGCCACGAGTACGGCGGCCGCAAACACAATCACCCTGAGCAACGGCACGCTGACCATTCCCTCGAATACCATCATCAACGGACCAACCTCCGGCACAGGGGCGACACTGACGAACCTGGTGACGGTGAATGGCGCAGCCGCATCTTCGGTCTTTACCGTCGGCTCAGGTGCGACAGGCGACAGCATCAATGGGCTGATCGTCACTGATGGATCGAGCGGCACCAGCGGCGGCGGCGTATCGAACAGCGGTACGTTGACGATAAACAACAGCACCATCTCCGGTAATTCGGCGAACGGGGGATTCGGCGGCGGCATTGCGAACC
>JBAUCP010000877.1:0-9450 GCA_049677625.1 Occallatibacter sp.
CTTCGACTTCGCTCAGGGCAGGCTTTAAAGTCGTGCCCTGACACTTCGTGCTTCTCTGGATGGGGTTCTTGAGACTGTTGAGAGTTTCCTTCGAAGAACATCCCAAAGGAACGGCTGCCGGTGTTCGACCGCGCTGCGCTACTCTTGTTGCACTGGAGATTATTGCTGGTATGGTCAAGCAGCAGCGTTTTTTGTTGGCTATTCTTCCTGTATTTGTCTTTGCGCTTGCCGTTGCTCGTGCGCAGCAGCCGGCTGCGGATGCGGCGCAGGTGGACTTTGTCCGCGCGCACTACACGAAGTACGAGTTTCGCATTCCCATGCGCGATGGGGTGCGGCTGTTTACGTCGGTTTATGTGCCCAAGGCGCCGGCATTTCCTGACGATCCGGGGCCGTACCCGTTTTTGGTGGATCGCACGCCCTATAACGTGGCGCCGTATGGCGAGGACCAGTATCGGAAGACGCTCGGGCCGTCGGACGAGTTCGAGAAGACAGGCTACATCTTTGTCTACCAGGATGTGCGCGGGCGGTGGATGAGCGAGGGCGAGTTCGTGGAGATGAGGCCGCACATCGACGTGAAGAAGTCGGTGAAGGACGTGGACGATTCGTCCGACACTTCAGACACGATCGATTTCCTGCTGAAGCATGTGGCGAACAACAACGGCAAGGTGGGTATCTGGGGAATCTCATATCCGGGCTTCTATACTTCGGCGTCGATCATCGACGGGAACCCGGCGATTGCTGCCGCGAGCCCGCAGGCGCCGATGACGGACCTGTTCAAGGGCGACGACTCGTATCATGGCGGAGCGTTCATGCTTTCGGCTGGCTTCGGTTTCTATGCGCCGTTCTTCTATCCGCAGAAGAATCCTGAGCCGGCGGAGCCACCGGTCACGTTCGATTTCGGCACGCCGGACAGCTACGAGTTTTATCTGAAGGCCGGGAACGTCGCCAACCTGGAGACGAATTATCTGAAGGGCACGAACTACCTGTTTGACGACCAGTTCAAGCACGACACGTATGACGAGTACTGGCAGTCGCGCGATCTGTCGCCGCATATGAAGAATGTGCACTGCGCGGTGCTGGTGGTGGGCGGATGGTTCGATGCGGAGGATCTCGAAGGGCCGTATCGCACCTTCTACGCGATCAACAAATTCAATCCCGAGACGCCGGCTACGCTGGTGGAGGGTCCGTGGGTGCATGGCGGATGGGCGCGCAGCGATGGCGACCACCTGGGCGATGTGCAGTTCAATGCGAAGACCGCGGACTACTTTCGTGAGCACATCCAGTTTTCGTTTTTCGAGCACTACCTGAAGGGCAAGGGCGAGACGCTGCCGAAGGCAATCGTGTTTGAGACGGGGACCAACGTGTGGCGCCGCTACGATGCGTGGCCGCCGAAGGCCGCGGTGGCGAAGATGCTCTACTTGCACACGGGCGGCAAGCTGAGCTTCGATCCGCCGACGGAAGACAAGAGTGTGGACGAGTATGTGAGCGATCCGAATCATCCGGTGCCGTTTGTGGGCTACACCACGGATACGGTGCCGCAGCGCTATATGGTGGACGACCAGCGCTTTGCGCATTACCGGCCGGACGTGCTGACCTATGAGACCGATCCGCTGACCGAGGATGTGACGATTGCTGGGCCGATTTCACCGCATTTGAAGGTGGCCAGCTCGGAGACGGATTCCGATTTCGATGTGAAGCTGATCGATGTGTATCCGGACGATTATCCAAGCAACACGCAAGGCGCCGGAGGAGAGCCGGACAAGCGCATTTTGGATGCGCCGCCCGTGTTGATGGGCGGCTATGAGCAACTGCTGCGCGGAGAACCGTTCCGCGCCAAGTTCCGTAACAGCATGGAGAAACCCGAGCCGCTGACACCGGGCAAGGAGACGGAGATCGACTTCACGATGCCCGATCTTTATCACACCTTCCGGCGCGGGCACCGGATCATGGTGCAGGTGGAGAGCTCGTGGTTCCCGCTGACGGACCGCAATCCGCAGACCTTCACCGATATTCCATATGCGAAGCCGGAGGATTTCAAGAAGGCGACCGAGCAGGTGTTCCACCAGAAGGACGCGGCCAGCGGCGTGGAGGTGCTGGTGATGCCGTGAGGAAGGCAGCGAGTTAGCGACTTCGCAAGTTAGCGAGTTAGCAAGTTGGCGGGTTGGCTAGTTAGCGTGACTGCGTAGATTGGTGGTTTCCCAGGTCTCAAAAGCGAGACCTGGGGCACCTGGCGGGGGTGGCTAGTTAGCGAGTTAGCACGCCGGCGAACTTATTTTCTGTTCGCTTGGGGATGGTTGGGTTGTCTTGCTCAAAGGGGTTTTCATGCTTCTTGGGAGTTTGCGCTTTGCGGTTGCGGCCGCGGTTTTGCTGACTGCTTGTTGTGCGGCGCGCGCTGAAGAGGGCATGTGGACCTTTGACAACCTGCCGGTGAAACAGCTCGAGGCAAAATACCATTTCACACCCACGCAGGCGTGGCTCGATCATGTTCGGCTGGCGAGCGTGCGGCTCAATGAGCGTGGTTCGGGCGGCGGTTCGGGCGCATTTGTGAGCCCGGATGGGCTGCTGCTGACCAATGAGCACGTGGCGCGCGAACAGTTGCAGAAGAGCTCGAGCGCGGAGCGCGACTATCTGCGCGACGGCTTTTATGCGGCGACGCGGGACCAGGAGATGAAGTCGCCCGATCTCGAAGCAGACGTACTTGCGGGCATGAAAGACGTGACCGCGCGCGTGCTGAACGCGGGCAAAGGCGCGGCTGACGAGACCGATGCGGTGAAGGCGCGCGAGGCCGAGATGGCGGCGATTGAAAAAGAGAGCAGCGACAAGACCGGGCTGCGCTCGGATGTGGTTTCGCTCTACAACGGCAGCGAATACTGGCTCTACCAGTACAAGGCGTTCACCGATGTGCGGCTGGTGTTTGCGCCCGAGCGGCAGGCGGCGTTCTTTGGCGGCGACCCGGACAACTTTACTTATCCGCGCTACGACCTGGACATGGCGCTCTATCGGGTTTACGAGAATGGCAAGCCGCTGGACAGCAAAAACTACTTGAAGTGGAATGCGAAGGGCGCGACGCCGGGCGAGCTGGTGTTTGTCTCCGGCAATCCTGGCTCGACGGAGCGGCAGGATACGATGGCGCAACTCGATGTGGAGCGCGACGTGATCGAGCCCGAGTACATCGAGTATCTGGAACGGCGCATTGCGGCTGCGCAGGAGTTTGCCAACCAGAGCGTGGAGCAGGCGCGGCTTGTGAACAGCCAGATTTTTTATTGGCAGAACGACCTGAAGGTTTACCAGGGACGGCATGAAGCACTGACAGATAAGCGGGTGATGGAGAAAAGGCAGGCGGAGGAGGACGGCCTGCGCGCCCAGGTGGCCGCGAATCCGGAGTGGCAAAAGAAATATGGCGACGCGTGGGAGACGATTGCGCGGGCCGAGGAGCTTGCCAAGCCGGAGATCAAGGCGGAGATTTTTCGCAAGACGGCGAGCACGCTGTTTGGCTATGCGCTGGGGATTGTGGAGTACGCGGCGGAGGTGAAAAAGCCCGACAGCGAGCGGCTGCCAGGGTATAACGAGGCGGCGCTCGGATCGTTTCGCTTTCAGTTGCTGACTCCGGCGCCGGTCCACGCGGAGGTGGAGAAGCTCTACATCCGCAGCGGGCTGAAGCTGGCCGCCGACGAGCTGGGCGGGAGCGACGCGTATGTGCAGGCATTCACCGAGGGCGGAGATATCGACAAGACAGTGGATGCGATGGTGGATGGGACGAAGCTGGCCGATCCGGCGTTTCGCAAGTCGCTGCTCGACGGAGGCGCGGCGGCGGTCGACGCGTCGACGGACCCGATGATCGCGGCGGCGCGGCGCGCGGATCCGATTCTGCTGACGACCTACAGGCACATGCGCTACGACGTGGAGGGCGTGATTGCGCCCGCAGCAGAGAAGCTGGGCAGGGCGCGGTTTGCGGTGTATGGAAAAAATGTCTACCCGGATGCGACCTTTACGCTGCGCCTGGGCTACGGCACGGTGGAGGGCTATCCGAACAACGGAACGATGGCGCCGCCGTTCACGACATTCTATGGACTCTACGATCGCTCGGCCAGCTTCGGCGATCAGCCGCCCTTCGATCTTTCAACGAAGGAAGCGGAGGCGGTGGGCAAGCTTGACCTGGCTACGCCTCTCGATTTTGCGTGCAGCGCCGATATCACCGGCGGCAGCTCGGGATCGCCGGTGATCGACCGCGAGGGCGAGCTGGTAGGGATGATCTTCGATGGCAACATTGAGTCGCTGGCAGGCGACTTTGTCTACAACGGCGAGAAGAACCGCGCGGTTGCAGTGGACGCGGCAGGCATGATCGAGGCGCTGCGCAAAATCTATGGCGCTGGCGCGCTGGCCGATGAGCTGGAAGGGAAGCCGTAGTGCGGTGTCCCAAAAGTTCATCGCATAAATGAAGTGCCCGAAAAGCAGGTCCTTCGACTCCCCGCGCTACGCTTCGGTCGCTCAGGATGACAAAACTTGGGGGGTGCGCCTTTGTGGTTTCCCATTCTCGCGGCGGATTGAGAGTGGTGGGTTCGCGGTTGTGCTTTCCCAGGTTAGGCGCGATGAGACTGCGCCGAACCTGGGGCACCCATTTTCGTGCTTGGTTAGGAGTGACTGGGTTGGATTTGTGGTTTCCCACCCTGTCGACAGGAACCACCCCACGGACGAAGACCTGTCCGCGGGGGCCCCGGTAAATCGACAGGATGGGGCACGGAGGGTTCGCGGTGGGGGGCGCATTGAACTGGGGGTTGCGATGTACTACTCTCAAAGATACGGAGAGGTGGCCGAGCGGTTTAAGGCAGCGGTCTTGAAAACCGCCGAGCCCTTGCGGGTTCCGTGAGTTCGAATCTCACCCTCTCCGCCATAGTTTTTATTTTCAATAGTTTAGATGTAATTCTCAGTACCTGCGACCGGCCTAAGCTGTCTTCGTCTTTGGGCTGGCGTCTTTGCCGGAATATGTATAGATGTGAACAAAAAGGCGACGAGACCCTTTGGCCGGAGTGCGAAGTTTTTCCTCCTGCATGATCCGAAACAATCTATGAAGCGACTCGGTCCCTTTCGTTGCGAATGAAGTCTCTGTCCCTGCCAGTTTCGTGACTACCGTTACAAAACCCATTTCAGGTTCACTCCTTTACATCATCCAGTTTGCAGCAGTGTACCGAGGGAGGGATGTGATTTGCATCACCCCCGTGTCTGCGGACCGGGTGAGGGTACCTGACGCAAACTGTGCAGGCCGGGCTCGAATAACCGGGCCGCAGCTATCAAAAATTAAACTATTTTTCTATTGACAATCCTCAAGCAAAAGAAATTAAATTCAGTGCTGAGGTCAGACCTCCAGGGCACGAATCACCCAGAAACAAAGTCCAGGATCATGATCGGCGCCAGATCGATGACGACCTCAGTCACTTCAATTCACAGGAGGCTTTCGATGAAAACGATAACAAGGTGCAAAGACCTATTCAATGCGATCCGCGGCCGGCAATGGACGGGCATGACCGCAACGATGATGGTGCTCGCGGTATTTCTGGGATTGGCAGCTTTGCCGGCGGCAGGTCAGACCGCTGGCGAGGGTTCGATCCAGGGCACGGTAACGGACACGTCCGGCGCCGTAATCGCCGATGCCGCAGTCACCATTACCAACACGGCCACCGGTGTTATTACAGTGAGCAAAACCACGGGGGCGGGGTTCTACGATATCTCGCCGGTGCTGCCCGGCTCGTACACCATGAAGGTGGAGGCCAAAGGCTTCGAAACCCTGGTGCAGGATAACGTGGTGGTGGACGCTCTTCAGGTGCGGGCGGTCAATCTTGCGCTCAAGATCGGGGCATCTACGCAGACCGTTACCGTTTCGGCGGCTCCTCCGGTTCTGAATACGGCCGATGCAACGCTGGGGCTGACGGTGGAGAACACGACCTATTCGAATCTGCCCATCCAGATGAACGGCGGGCAGCGCGACCCTACGGCTTTTGGAACGCTTACGCCGGGATCGCAGAGCGGGTCGCGGCTGCCGGTGATCGGCGGGACGGGGAACTATCTGGGCCAGCTCTATCTGGACGGCATGCCGGCCGAGACGGTGAGCCAGCAGGGCGACAACCGGCTGGTCTCGCTCACCATGAGCGTGGACTCAGTGGATCAGTTCCAGGTGGTGACGAGCACGCCCGCGGCGGAATACATGGGCGCAGGCGCGGAGAACTTCACGATGAAGTCGGGCGGGCTCAATTATCACGGGCAGGTCTCCGATTTCATCCGCAATACGGCCTTCGATTCGTGGTCGTTTACCAACAAGTGGGCCACGGTCAAGAATGCGGCGGGCCAGACGGTTCCCGCGCCGAAGCCGCCGGAGCATCAGAATGAGCTGTCGTTGAGCGTGGGCGGCGTGGTGCCGCATACCGGCAAGAAGCTGTTTTTCTTTGTCGCCTACGACAAATTCCACGACCGGACGGTGGCGAGTCCTTCGCTGTTTACCGTACCTACCGACCTGATGCGCAAAGGCGACTTTACCGAGCTGAACGGCAACGTGGGCTCGGGAGGACAGAGCGGAACAGGAGCGACGAATCCGGCCATCCTCTACGACCCGACTACGGACAACTGCGTGGGAAGCACCTGCACGCGCACGCCATTCCAGGGCACGAAGAGCGGCGTGGCGTCGTATAACGTGATTCCGTCAGGCGACATCTCGCCGATTGCAACGGCGATGCAGTCGTTTCTGCCCGAGCCGACCAACACCGGCGTGCTGGTGAACAACTATCTTGGCGGCACACCCAAGGGTTTTGACAATCACCTTACCGATTACCGCGTGGACTACGATATGACTCCCAACCACCGCATCTCGGCGGTTGGAACCATCGGCGTGGAGGATTACCTCAACAACTATTCGACCCCCTATATCCCAGGCCCGTACATCGGCGGCGACCTGGCCAACGTCTACCCCAAGAACTACATCGTGGAAGATGCCTATACCTTTACGCCGAACCTGGTGAACCAGTTGAAGTACGGATTCACGCGGTTCTTCCAGAACATTCACAACGCTACACAGGGCGTGAAGGCATGGGAGGCTCCGACGCTGGGTATCACCAATGTTCCCGGCGGCCAGGCGGGCCAGGAGTTCCCCGAACAGGCGTTTGGGACCACGGCGGCCTACGGCACCGTGCAGACCACGTGGACGGGCAACAGCAACTCGGTCTCAACCCAACTGACCACGCCGAATAACTACGCACTCACGGACAATATCCTGTGGACGAAGGGGAAGCACGCCCTGACCATGGGACTGACCTTCCAGTGGCAGGAGATCAACAACGCCAACCCGGCTACGTTGACCGGCGTTCTGCAGCTGGCTTACAACGCGTACTCGACGGCCAACTTCTCAGGCAACTCACTGAATACAGGAACGGCCACCTCGCCGTCAGGATATGCCTACGCGAGCTATCTGCTGGGCGCCGTCGCTGGAGCGACAGGAAACGACACCACTGCGCCCGCAATCGGTCTGGATTACGTGAGCGAACTGGCGGGCCGGTACAAAACCATCTCACCCTACGCCCAGTACAGCTACAGGATCACGCCGAAGCTGACCCTCGATCTGGGTCTGCGCTGGGATTATCTGCCGCCGTTTCACGAGTTGAGGAATCGCTGGACGTTCCTGAATCCAACCGCGACCAACCCGCTCACCGGCACGCCGGGCATTTTGCAGTTCGCCGGCAACTACGGTGGATCCGGCGTGAGCTGCGGCTGCACCACGCCCGTAAAAACCTACTGGAAGAACTTGGGACCGCGCGTCGGCGTGGCTTATTCAATCAACGACAGGACCGTGATCCGGGTTGGATATGCGCAGGTGTTTTCGCAGGGCGGCGGCGTGGGCGGCCGCGGCGGCGCCACCGGCGGCACGGGCCAGACGGGCTTCAACGTAAACGCCATTGGTCCCACGGAATCCGGGATCGGCGCCGCGGCGGGGCCGGCGTACTGGCTCAACAGCAGCAGCGCCTATCTGGGCGCCAATGCCAACACCGGGTTGTTCGGACCCGGGTTCACGTATCCCTCTGCGCCGTCTCCGAGTGTGGCGGCACAGGAGTTGAACACCGGCAATTACCTGAACGGTTCGGGAGGGTTTGTGAGCGCCAGCAGCGTCTCCTACGCCGATCCTCATTTCTCAGGGCGCGCGCCGGAGCTGGAGCTTTTCAACTTCGGCGTGGAGCGCGGGATCACGCCGGACATGACCCTGGCCATCAACTACGTGGGCAACGAGAGCCATTTCCTCATCAACTCCACCAACACGGGCACCGGCAATGCGCGCGGATACTGGACCAATCAAGTGGCTCCGCAGTATCTTGTCGCGTTGGGCCCGCTCAGCGACAGTACGGGCAAGAATCCGCTGCTGACGGCGCAGGCTACGGCGGCGAACATCGCACTTGTTCAGGCGGCGGTTCCGGGCGCATCTGCGCCGGCATTTTTCGCTGCGGCGGGCGCGGCGAGCAGCAAGGCCACCATTGCGCAGATGCTGACGCCGTTTCCGCAATACAGCAGCGTGGCCGATACGTGGGGCAACGTGGGCAACTTCAGCTACAACTCGCTGCAGATTACGCTCGAACAGCGGCTCAGTCACGGGCTGACCTTCAACGTGAATTACACCTATGCAAAGAACCTGGGAGACGACGGCCCGTATCGCGATGGATACGATCTGCCGGCTGCGGCCATCTCTCACGGAACCAAGGCCTACAAACAGGACCGCATCGATCGCGGGTTGACGACACTCTCGATTCCGAACACGCTCCATATTTATGGCGTGTATCAACTGCCCTTCGGCAAGGGGCATTTCGGCGGCAACTCGAGGCTGGTGAACTGGGTGGCGGGCGGATGGCAGCTCTCGAACATCTACCAGTTCTACTCGGGAACGCCTTTGCAGATTACCTGGTCGGGATGCAATGGGACACAATGCCCGGCGCAGGGCCAGAACATGCCCGACCTGGCGAGTGGATACTCCGGTCACCCGCGCATCAACGGAAATTACGGGAAAGGGCCGAACGGATATCAGTACGCGAGCCTGGGCAAGGTGCAGTATATCGACCCGACGGCATTTGCCACTCCGCAAAATGTCTCGACGGTGAGCACGCCGCAATATCTGATCGGCAATGCGCCGCGCACGGCTCCGTACGGCATACGCAATCCGCATTTCTGGGAGCTCGATTCGGGTGTGCGCCGCGCCTTTCCGCTGCACGGGGAAGGAAAGGAGTTCGTCTTCGAGGCGGATTGCCTGAATACCTGGAACAACGTGGTCTTCGGAGGTCCGAGCGGAAGCTGGTCTTCCGGGTCAACGGCGTTCGGCGCAGTTACAGGCCTTGCCAGTAACTCCAACCCGCGCGACTGGCAGTTTGCGGGGCACATCAACTTCTAGTGCTGTGACGGCATGAAATTGCCGCTGAAGCTTCGTGG
>JBAUCP010000878.1:0-1638 GCA_049677625.1 Occallatibacter sp.
TTCCGCGCCGTTCATCTACCATCAATGCAGCGCATGCCGGCCAAGCCCAAGCTCGGACAAAACTTCCTCGTCGACGCGCAGGCCGCGGCGCGGATTGCAGCGGCTCTCGGAGACCTGTCCGCGCGGACAATCGTTGAGATCGGTCCCGGGCGCGGCGCAATCACCTGCTCGCTCTTGAGCCGCGCCGCGCATGTAATCGCCGTCGAGCTGGATAGCGAATTCGCGGCCGAACTGCGCAAGGAACTCGACTCCGAACGCGTAACCGTGGTCGAGCAGGATGTGCTCCACTTCGATTTTGCCGCAGCAGCAAGGCAAGCCGGAGCCAAGCTGCGCGTAGCAGGCAATCTGCCCTACTACATCACCTCGCCGATTCTGCTCAAGCTGGCCGCCAGCCATGCGGCCCTCGACGTTGCCGTGCTCATGGTGCAGCGCGAGGTCGCCGATCGCATCACCGCAGCGCCCGGCTCGCGCGACTACGGCCTGCTCTCCGTCACGGTGCAGATGCATGGGCCCGTCGAGCAGCTTTTCACCCTCCCGCCCGCAGCCTTTTCCCCGCCGCCCGACGTCCACTCCACCGTATTTCGCTGGCGGTTTGCGCCGCGATTCGCCGAGCTCGGCGTGGAGGAAGGCAGCTTTCTGCGCCTCGTCCGCCAGGCCTTCGCGCAGAAGCGCAAAACGCTGGCCAACAATCTCCGCGCCGCCGGCATTACCCCCGCAGTCGCCGCACAGGCCATGGCAGCGGCGGGAATCGATCCGCGTGCGCGGGCCGAGGCGTTGCCCATTGAGGCGCTGGCCGCGCTCTGGCGCCGGCTAAGCTCGCCGCAGGTCGCACAATCGGGATGAAGCAGCCCGGTACATGCGCGTAAGCTAGAAAGAGAGAAGTGCCCGGCGGATTTTTACCCGGCCTGCAACCGATTCCGGAAGCCGCGCACAGCCGCCGCGCATCTTTAATTAAGACAGAAACGCAATGATCACCACCGAGCAGACGCGACCTCGCACATTCGAACAGACGCTGCTGAGCGCCCGCCGCACCATGCTGATGAGCGAGATTCTCAAGCTGGCCTTGGACAGCTTCAGGGCCAGCAAGACCCGCTTTGCTCTCACCGCTCTCGGCATGGTCATCGGGACCGCATCGGTGATCCTGGTGGTCACCATCGGCATGACCGGCAAGCAGTATGTACTGGAACTGATCCAGAAGATCGGCACCAACTCCGTCGAGCTCGAATACGCCGGCGGAGGAACCACCCCCGCCGAGCGCGTCCGCTACAACGACTACCTCACCCGCGACGACGAGAAGGATGTCGACCAGCAACTGCCCAATGTCATGTTCTCCTCGCCGGTGGTGGCCATGCACAGCAGCATCAGCTTTGGCGGCGGCGTGGTCAAAGACACCCTGGTGCTCGGCGTCGACCCCGACTACCAGCACATCCGCAACCTGATCGTCACGGTGGGCCGGTTCTTCGATCAGACCGACGATTCCGCGCATCTCCATTGCGCCGTGGTGACGCAGACGTTCGCCCGGGAGCGATACGGCAGCGACGATGAAGCGGTCGGTTCAACATTCGAAATCCAAGGCATTCCATTCACCATTATCGGCGTCTTCAAGGAAGCGGTAACCGACTTCGGCCAGTCGGAGAT
>JBAUCP010000879.1:0-3190 GCA_049677625.1 Occallatibacter sp.
GATACATAGCCGGGCAGGGATCTCATGCTGTGTTTCGCCAATGTCTTCAGATATCCCTTCAGGCGTCCTATGCCGGGGCTCGTCTCCGGCCCGTGCAGGTGGGCGATCCTCTTGCAGCCGACTTCAATCAGGTGCTCGGTTGCCATCGCTCCGACCACTTCGTCATCGGCGCCGACATAGTTCGCATCCAGATCGGGAAAGCGGCGATCGATCAGGACCACCGGGCATCCGTCTTTTTGAATGCGCTCGATCGTCGTCGGGGCAGTGCATACCGAAGCAATGATGAGTGCGTCCAGTCTGCGCGCGAGAAGCCTGTCCACGGTATGCAATTCCAGGCCCGGGTCCTCTGCGGAAGTCGAAATAAGGAGGCCATAATTCTTCTTTAGAAGCGCTTCGGTGAGAGAGTTCGCTACCTGGGCGAAGAAGGTGTGCAGCAGATCGGGAACCACCAGTCCAACGAGATATGTCCGTCCGGTGACCAGGCCGCGCGCAGCGAGGTTCGGGGTATAGTTGAGTTCCTTGACGCGGTCCAAAATCCGCTTGCGCGTATTCTCGCTGATGTCCTGATGTCCGTGGATTGCCTTTGAAACCGTGATCACGGCGACCCCAAGATCGCGTGCGATGTCTTTCAAGGTCGTCGGCATGATGCGAACATCCTACAGCAAAAAAGCAGCATTGATGCAGGCCAGGCATCGTTTGACGGAAGCGCATTCGCTGTAGGAGCCGCCCCCATCCTGGCGGAGTTGACCCGAATTGCGGCCTGAAGCCTCCTCGCGCCAGCCTGCTTCTCTGCTGATTACCCGCATCCCGCCCTCCTGGAATGCCGCCCAATCTATGAAGAACAGGGGCCGGGGCAGGCGCATGGGCGCTTTTTTCTTGACAGGGCTGCGGCCACCGGAGTTAAATTCTGCCTGTAAATCTGTATCGTTACCGTAAACGGATTCGTTTGGGTTTTCTATTGATGTAATGGTTTACGGGACAAACGTTGATCGACATTGTGCTGCTTCTTTTTCAGCCTGAGCGCAGATGCACCGCGAACAGCGCCAGAGGCGTCCGTCTGCTGCTTTCGATTTCGTTTCAGGGACTGCATTTAAAAGAATGAGGACCCGCCACCGAGGTCGCCGTCGCGGGCTGTCTGCTGCATCGCTCGATCGGGCAGGGAAGAGTCGTTCTTCATTCTGGACAAGTGCGGAGATATTTTCATTACTCCAACCGAACGGCCGTTGAAAGCGCACAGATGCATTGCATCCCGGCCGTAACGCTTGCAACTCGAACCCATGGCAATGCCATGTCAACCGAAATTGCGAGGAAAGGAAGCTTCAATGAACAGATTAGCCAGTAATTTGACGCATAGCTTCAAAAATTGGAATGTGCCGATTTTCAGCATCGCTATCGTTCTTGCCGTACTGGGCTCAATCGCGCTTCAGGCGAGGGCGCAAGTATCCAGCGCAGCCATCACCGGACATGTGATCGACCAGAGCCAGGGGGCTGTGCCAAACGCCGATGTAACGCTCGTAGAAGTACACACCAACGTTACCGTTTCTACGCGAACCAACGGGAACGGCGACTTTATTTTTACCAACGAAGAGCCCGGCACCTACACCATCGTCGTAACGGCTCCAGGCTACAAGGAACTGCGCAAGGTGAACCTCGTGTTGAGCGCCTCGCAGAATCTCTCCGCGGGATCGTTCACGCTGCCGGTCGGATCGCAGACGCAGGAAGTAACCGTCGAGGCGGACATTACGCCGCTCCAGACCACCAGTTCCGAGCGCTCCGGCGTGATCGATACCGAACAGATGGACAACCTGCTGGCGATCGGCCGCGATGCAATGGCGATGACGCGCACGATCCCCGGCGTGGTGGGCAGCGAGGGCTCTACAAGCATGAGCCAATCGTCGACGCCAACCGTAAACGGAGTCAACACGGAATACAACATGGCCACCGTCGATGGCGTGACCGGGAATACCCGCGGCTTTGGAACTCTCGATACGCCGATCAATCTCGATGCCATCCAGGAAGTCACGGTGACGGAGTCGAACTATCAGGCGCAGTACGGGAAGACAGCAGGCGCGGAGATCAATTTCGTCACCAAGAACGGCACGCAGCGGTTCCACGGCGGCGTTTATGAGTATTTCCGCAACGAGGACTTGAACGCTAACAGCTACTTCGACAAGTTCGGAACCAATATCGCCCGCCCCCGCTACCGGTACAACACGCTCGGCGGCACCATTGGTGGTCCGGTCTACTGGCCGGGACGATTCAATCACAACAAGGACAGGCTCTTCTTCTTCGTGTCCATCGAGGATTCTCCCATCAAGACGCCGGACGGCCTGAAGTACTACACCGTGCCAACGCTGATGCAGACCCAGGGCGATTTTTCGCAGACCTACAATCAGGGAACCTCGACCCAGACCCCGGCCACGCTGATCAACATCAGGAACCCAAATGTTGCGGGCGCTTGCGCGGTAAATTCAGCCACGCCGGGGCCGGCCTGCTTTGCGAACAACCAGATTTCCCCGAGCCTGCTCAACGGCCAGGGGCAGATCCTGCTGCAGACCATCTATAACAACACGCTGAAGCTGAATCCGAGCTTCGCCTTCACCGACCTTGCCGTCAGCAATAACAACTACAACTACGTCACCAATTATTCAGCCAGCA
The DNA here is from genome assembly GCA_049677625.1 of Occallatibacter sp. Classification (GTDB taxonomy): domain Bacteria; phylum Acidobacteriota; class Terriglobia; order Terriglobales; family Acidobacteriaceae; genus Telmatobacter. Next base: position 2,659 of record JBAUCP010000879.1, read on the forward strand.
AGCCGGTGAACCAGGAGCTTTTCCGCATCGACTATGCTCCGACTGAACGGCTGCACACGTTCTTCCGCGGAGAAATGACAACCGTCAACGACACCGACTACAGCTCTCCGGCCAACGATCTGCCCTGGTTGATGCCGGTGAACTACAAGAATTCCCAGCCGAACTTTGCGTATAACCTCACCTATACATTCACCCCCACTCTGGTGAATGAGCTCAATATCGGAACCGCGGGATGGAGCGAGAATCAGCTTTATGCGGCTTCGGACCTGGCAAAGGCCCAGCTTAGCTCCGGCGGCTTCAACCTTCCCTCGCTCTATTCGGGCGTCAATCCGATGAACCTCTATCCCGCAGTCAGCTTCGGCGGAGTTACTGACGCTGCAACCTATGCATGGGACTATCGCTTCCCCATGGTGGATCAGGTTCGCTCCTATGACGCCGTTGACAATGTAACAAAGGTGCTGGGCAACCATACCCTGAAATTCGGCTTTGAGTTTGAAAGAGATCATTACCTGCAGTATGCCCACAACCGGGC
>JBAUCP010000880.1:0-3335 GCA_049677625.1 Occallatibacter sp.
CGGTTCCGCTTTTTGTGTTGGCTTTCATTTTCTCTATCTTAAACTTTCATAAACGTTCCCTATCATACCCGTTTGCGCTCGCGCCGGAGCGGGAAATCGCAGTATCGGAACCGTTGCGAGAGCAGCCGTGCGATTTCCAAAGGCCGCGCACGCATCGGGCGTTTCGCCCCGCAGGAGTCCACTTCCATCAGGCGCTTAAGAAGGAGCCATGGGGCGCCAGAACCTTTGTAGTCTCGGATCCGGATGAGAATCTCATCCTCTTTGCCGGCCCCGCAGCCGGCTGAATCACTCCCGTTTCGAAATGCGGAATTATCGACGAACACTCGCGCCAGCCATCTCGTTTCCGCATCGACCTAGTCTACGAGCGTGACAACGCGGCTGAGATGGCGCGGGGAGTCGGGATCGAGGCCCTTCCGCAATCCAAGACGGCTGCCGAGCAACTGCCCCCACACGACATAGACGGCCAGGCGGGCAAGTTCAGGCCCCGGCAGAGCGAGTTCAATGGCCAGATCGGCCGAGCGGGCTACTTCGGGCGAGAGCCGATTTGCGATGGCCACGGTGCATCCCCCCAGACCCTTCATCTCCAGCAATACCGCGCTCTCTTCCGCGTAACCGGTCCCGGAGAGCAACGCCCCCACCAGAACCTTCTCCGACACAATGGACATGGGTCCATGACGAAATTCAAGCGTGTGAAAGAACTGGGCATAGCACGACGAAGACTCCATGACTTTAAGAGCCGATTCTGACGCAATGGGGTACAGCGCGCCCTGACCCAGAAATGCCACGTCGTCAAACGATCGTTGAGCAAATTCTTCAATCCTTGGACCGTAGATGGGGAGCAGTCCTGCCAGGGCCGCGGGCAGCGAGTGCAGCGCTTCCACAAACTCATCCTGCCTGGCCAGGCGCGCCGCGATATATTGCAGCGCCATCAGCATGGAGGTGAACGAAGAAGTCATCACCGTGCTCTCTTCCGTCACCGGCAATTGAATCGTCCGGGTGCTCAGCTCGGTCAGCTCGTTGCCATCGCAGGTGACTGCCAGGAATTCGACGCCGCGCTGCCTGAGGAGTTCAGCTACCTGCAAGACCTCGGAGGTATGCCCCGAACGGGAGATCAGAACCGGGAAGACGGCCGCCTTATCGATCGGAAACACCAACTTGGGAAACAGGAGTATTTCAGAGGCCGGCACAGCCCGTGCGGGCGCGCCCCCCAGGATCGTGAATGTGGCCGCTGCGGCCTGCGCCAGATAGTAGCTGGTGCCGCAGCCGACGAAGACCCACTCATGAGTACGTGGATCTTTGTCGCCAACCAGCGGCTCCAAATCGAGCTTGTCTAACGTATTCAGGCATTGGCCCCAAACTTCGGGCTGGCTGTAAATTTCGCGTAGGGTGGATGCTCCACTTCCCATCTTGCTTGTCTCCATCGGATTAGCGTTGTTCCTGGGCGGGCACAGAGAATATCGTTACACTCACCAGTTTTGTATCCTTCCGCATCCGCACAAGGCTCAACACTGCGGCCAAAATGAAATAATAGCATATAATTCGAAATCCATCGCAACATAAAGTGAGCGTAAGGCGAAGATTGTTCCCGAAGCAGTTTCCCCGCGCTATGCCTTGTGCTCTCATCTGCCGCGCAAGCGGCCCTTGTGCCGGAAAGGTGTTCCTTTAGAAGGGAAAATCGGTCGAAACGGTTCCTAATTCAACCCAAATCGGCGCTCATACCCCTAGCGGGTAGAAGAGATCCGGGTTTCCCCGTCGCGGCGCGCCGGATTTCGTTGACGGCTTGCACCGGTCTTTCACTTTTGCAGCTTTCCAGGTAGAAACGAAAGAACAGCGTAGAATAGAATACATCTGAACAGGCGTTGGAGAGTACCGATTGAGCTCTCCTGACGTCCTGCACCTGCGGGCTGCCAACGCAGCCTGCGCCCAATTGGTTTTGACAGGAGGGCATCTCTCATGAAATCTCCGCGCTTCGCCTTTGGATTGCTACTGATGCTTGCTTCCTTGCCGGTCTCGATCGCGAGCAGGGTGCACGCGCAGTCCGCGCCCTCTCAGCCTTACTCGATCCAGGGCGGGAATCTCACCGTTGAGGCATTCGACGACGGCACTTATGCTTTACGGTCATCCTCAGTTCCCGGAGATGTCCTGCGGTCGGAGGTCGTGGTCGATACGACCGCGGGAACCCTTAGATCCTCGCTCTATCCCCGTCATAGCGGAACCATCGCGCTCTTCCAGGATGAGTTCGGATCGGGCCTCCTCCTTACCGTAACCCATACCGGGCTGCACGGCATGCCCGACCTCGTCTGCGAGTTTCGTGTGTACCACGACCAGCCTTGGGGAGACATCCGCGTCACCGTAAGCAACTCCACAGCGGCAACCATCGCGGTGCAGGCCATCCACATCGTGAAGAGCGGGATCGTGAAGAGCAGCGCGGGCAATCTTCTCGAATTGAATGGCCCGGCTTCGGCCGACCGCGTGCTCTCTGACAACTTCACCGAGAATCCCGTGCAGTTGATGGATCTCGGCCAGCCCGCCGACGGCCTCCACCTGGCCTTTGGAAGCCAGCTTATCTACAACCGGAAAAGCGGCCAGAGTGTCTTCCTGGGCGCGCTCTCCGCTGACCGGCTCCTCACCGGCTTTCACTTGCTCAGCACCGTGGGACCCGACGCGCACGTGCTCTCTTACGACGTGGCGGATGAGGGAACCAACGAGGCATTGCAAGACCAGTACAAGGACTACCCGCCCGCAGATAACGTTTCCCTGCGCCTGCAGGTTCCTGCTGGAACAAGCATCAGCTCCGAACGCCTGATGTTTGCCGTTGGGAACGACTACCATGCCCAGCTTGAAAATTACGGACGCGCGATTCGCATTCTCCACAAGCCGCCGGTTTCCATTGCGGCTCCCATCATGGGCTGGTGGAGCTGGACCGCCTACTACTATGGCGTAACGCAGAATACGGTGCTTACCAATGCCGCGTGGCTCAAGCAGAATCTCGAGCCGCTTGGCTATCGATTCTGCTTTGTGGATGAGGGCTATCAGTTCGCCCGCGGTGAATACGCCACTCCCGACGGAAATACGTTTCCCAAAGGCATGGCTTACGTGACTCACCAGGCAGAAGATCAAGGCCTCACCTTTGGATTGTGGGTGGCGCCCTTCCAGGTGTCGGAGCGTTCCTGGGTATACGAGCACCATAAGGACTGGCTGGTGCACAACCTGGACGGGGAACCGATTCACCTCGGCAAGCTCGGCGGTAGATTCGAAGAACTGTATGCGCTGGACCCCACCAATCCCGGCGCACAGGATTATCTGCGCTCGACCTACAGCACTCTGGTCAACGA
>JBAUCP010000881.1:0-20255 GCA_049677625.1 Occallatibacter sp.
CAGAGGAAGACGCGGCGTGGGGCATTCCATTACATGGCGAGGCAGCCGCGCAAATGTGGCAGACTGAGACAACGGAGCGCGGCTGCGTTGCGCGCGTTGCACTGCCTTTGGCGCAGCTCGAGTTTGAGCGCAGCGTTTCACTCGCTGAAGACACCGCGGTGCTGTTCGTTGAAGAGCGCGTGAGCAACCGTGGGCCTGCGACGCGCGAGATTCATTGGGTGCAGCATCTCTCGTTGGGACAGCTGCTTCTTGAGCCCGGCTCCAGCGCAATCGATGCGTCACTCGATCGCGGGCGCACATGGCCTTTGGGCTATGAGGGGCACGCGGCGCTTCGCGATGATACCGGCTTTGACTGGCCACATGCGCCCACGATGGATGGTGGCGCGCTCGATCTGCGCATTCCATTTGCGCGCCCTGGTTACGGCTTTGTCGCAGCGACGCGTGTGGACGCCGCGCGCGAGTTCGCATTCATCGCCGCGCTCAACTGGCGGCTTGGCGTGGCGCTTGTTTACTGCTTCCGCCGCGAGAATTTTTCCTGGGTTGCAATCTGGGAAGAGAACTGCGTGCGCACCGGCGCACCGTGGAACGGCAGTACGCAGGTGCGCGGCATGGAGTTCGGCACCACGCCCATGCCCCTGGGCCGCGACGCGATCCGTGCCATGGGCAACCTGTTCGACACTCCGGGCTCGCGCATGATTCCGCCGGGTGGGACTCTCCATGCACGTTATCTCGCAGCGATTGTTTCCGTTCCATCAGGCTGGCGCGAGATCACAGACGTTGTGCCGGGCCGCAATGCGCTGACCATCACCGGGCCTCGCAACAGCGAGCCGATTACCGTTGTCGCGGAAGGCATTTACGATTTTCTTCATGAAGGGCGCAGAGAAAGATGAACAGTGCTGCCTCAGGTCTGCTGATTCTTGTTCTTGCCGGTGTGATGAACGCCAGCTTCACGTTGCCCATGAAGTACGCGCGCCGCTGGGCGTGGGAGAACACCTGGCTGGCGTGGACAATCTTCGCACTGCTGCTGCTGCCGCCGGTTGTTACTTACGCAACCGTGCCGCATCTCAGCGCCGTTTATCATTCGACTTCGGCGAGTATCGTCCTTCAGGTGGTGGGCTTCGGTGCGGGTTGGGGTGTGGCGCAGGTCTTCTTCGGGCTCGCGGTTGACGCGCTCGGCATTGCGCTCACATTCTCGCTGGTGCTCGGAACATCCGCCGCCGTGGGCACTCTGGTTCCACTGATCCGCCTGCATCCTGAGCGGCTCAATACCTCGGCGGGGCACGGCGTATTGGCCGGCGTGGCGCTGGTGCTGGCCGGCGTGCTGGTGTGCGCGGTTGCCGGCAGGCAGCGCGAGAAGGCGCTCAAGATGAATGCCGGCACAGGAAAAAACACTACACTCGGCCTGGCGCTGGCCATTCTCTGCGGCTTTGGCGCATCGTTTGTGAACGTCGGTCTCGCCTTCGGCGCGCCGCTTGTCGAGTCGGCGCGCGCATCCGGCGCGAGCGCGCTGAATGCCTCGAACGCAGTGTGGATGCCGCTGATGCTCGCCGGCGCAGTGCCAAATCTTTTGTACTGCTTCTGGCTGCTCGCGAAGAACCGTACCATAGGCAAGTTTCCGGGCGGTGGCGCGGGCCACTGGGCTCTTGCGTTTGTGATGGCTGCGTGCTGGTTTGGGAGCACGCTGCTTTACGGTCTCGCAACGGTAAAGCTGGGCGCGTGGGGACCGATCCTGGGCTGGCCGCTCTTTATGTCGCTCATTGTCATTACCGCCAGCCTGCTTGGCGTGCTGACCGGCGAGTGGAAGAACAGCGGAGCGTCTCCGCTCAGGATTCAGTGGGCTGGCGTTGCGCTGCTTGTGCTGGCGGTCTTCATTCTGGCTGAGACGAGCCGCGCATTTTCCTGATTCGCCCTTGGAGGTAGAACGGTCTCATGCTCGCTTTATCGCTCGACATGGGCGGAACGCATATCGGGTGCGCCGTGGTGCGCGACCGCGAAATACTGGCCTGCGCCTCGCTGGACTCGGAGAAAGCGGCGAGCCTTGCCTCGCTGCTGCCTGCGATTGCCGAAAAACTGCGCCAGTTGCTGGCCAATGCAGGCGCGGAAACCGCGGAGTGCGCAGGCATCGCGATCGGTTTTCCCGGCATCGTAGACGCGCGCAAGGGGCGAATTCTCTCTACGCTCAAGAAATATGAAGATGCGATTCATCTCGATCTCTCAGGCTGGAGCCGCGAAACCTTCGGGCTGCAACTGCGTATGGAAAACGATGCGCGCATGGCGCTGCTGGGCGAGCAATATGCCGGCGCGGCGCAGGATGTGCGCGATGTGGTGATGATGACGCTAGGCACCGGTATTGGCGGTGCGGCCATGATCGAGGGTAAGCTGCTGCGCGGCGCGCACGCGCAGGCTGCGTGCCTGGGCGGGCATCTGCCCGTCAACTTCCGCGGCCGCGCCTGCTCCTGCGGAAACATTGGCTGCGCTGAGGCGGAAGCCGCGGGGTGGTCGCTGCCCGGCATTCTGCGCGATACCCCGGGATTTGCCGCAAGCTCGCTTGCCGGTGCGCAGAAACTCGACTTTCACGCGCTCTTTGAGGCGGCAGACGCGGGCGATGCTGTCGCGGTCCAGGTGAGACAGCGGTGTTTCGAGGTGTGGGCCGCCAATGCTGTTGCCCTGATTCACGCGTACGACCCTGAAGTCGTGGTGATGGGCGGAGGCGTGATGCGGCGTGCAGACGTTATCCTACCCTTTGTGCAGCACCACGTCGGAAAACATGCCTGGGCTGCGTGGGGAAAACCCGAGGTGCGCGCCGCGGGCCTGGGTGAAAACGCCGCGCTGCTTGGTGCGGTTCCATTCCTTTGTGAGGAGCTTTGATGCCTCGTCGATCGAATTACGATAAATTTCCGTTTGTCGCGGCTGGGGCCACGGAAGAATGCAGCGCGGGATGGGAAGCCATTGCGGCGCGCCTTGCGCCGCACCTCGCGCAGCGCCGCGTGCTCTGCGTGGAGTGCTACCCGGGCGTATTTGTCCGCCAGGCTATGAAGGAACTGTGTAGCCATCTGCAATTGCTGGCGATTTTTCTTTCCGAGGAGTGCCTGAAGACTCCGCAAGAGCTGCATGATCTCGTCGATCCGGTGCTCGGCAGCGACCGCGTCTTTGGGCGCATGAATGGCATTGGCCTCGCGGATTACTTCGATGCTTCAAGAGTCGAGGCCATGCGCATTGCCGTGGAGCACGCTGCGCAGCAGGGGCCGGTGATGATCATCGGCACGGGTGCTGCACTGGTTGCGCCGCCCGATGCAGCGTTTGTCTACGCGGACATGGCGCGGTGGGAGATACAACTCCGCTGGCGGCGCGGGGAAATCGGCAATCTGGGTCTGGAAAATGCGGATGAGGACGCCGCGGCGAAGTACAAGTGCGGATTCTTTGTGGAATGGCGCGCCGCCGATCGCGTCAAGAAGACGCTTTTGCCAAAGATCGATTTCCTGCTCGATACCAATCAACCGCAGGCGCCCAAGTTGATCGACGGAGACGCATTTCGCGCAGCGCTCAAGCAAACGGCGCGCCAGCCTTTTCGTGTAGTGCCGTACTTTGATCCCGGCCCGTGGGGCGGCCACTGGATGGAGGAGGTCTGCGATTTGCCGCGCGACGTTCCCAACCACGCGTGGTGCTTTGACTGCGTGCCGGAAGAGAACAGCCTTCTGCTCGGTTTTGGCGAGCATCGCGTGGAGGTGCCTGCAATCGACGTCGTCTTCTCGCATCCGCGCGAGCTGCTTGGCGAAGCCGTGCATGCGCGCTTCGGCACGGAGTTTCCCATTCGCTTCGACTTCCTCGACACCATGGGCGGCGGCAATCTGTCATTGCAGGTGCACCCGCTCACCGAGTACATCCAGGACAAGTTCGGAATGAACTACACGCAGGACGAGAGCTATTACATGCTCGACGCCGGCGAGGGCGCAACCGTGTATCTCGGCCTCAAGGACAACATCTCGCGCGAGGAGATGATCGACGATCTCGTGAGCGCGCAGGAGGGCGGCGCGGAGTTTCCCGCGGATAAGTACGTCAATCGCTGGCCGGCAAAGAAACACGATCATTTCCTGATTCCCGCCGGTACCATTCACTGCTCGGGTGCGGAAAGCATGGTGCTGGAGATCAGCGCTACGCCTTACATCTTCACCTTCAAGCTGTGGGACTGGGGCCGGCTCGGACTCGATGGCCGGCCGCGGCCCATCCACATTGAACACGGCGCGGCAAACATACAGTGGGACCGGACCACAGATTGGGTCAAGCGCGAGCTGATCAATCGCTTTGCGCCAGTGGTTGAAGTAATGGGCAGAAAGGAAGAGCGAACCGGTCTGCATGAGCGGGAGTTTATTGAGACGCGGCGTCACTGGTTTACCGGCGCTGCGCCGCACCACACGCGCGGCGGAGTGAACGTGCTCAATCTTGTGGAGGGCGATGAGGCGATTGTCGAGAGCCCCTCGCGCGCCTTCGAGCCGTTCGTCGTTCACTATGCGGAGACGTTTATTGTTCCCGCTGCCGTGGGTTCTTACACCATTCGCCCCTACGGCCCGTCGGAAGGAAAGCAGTGCGCCACGATTAAAGCTTACGTGCGCACCGGAGCGTGAGGCGATGGCTCTCGACGACAAGCAGATGCTTGCACTGCTGGCCCCTGAGTACCGCGTCTATGTGGAGTGGTTGCGCGCGCAGGGCTGGCCGCCGCTCGATCAGCACTCCGTGCCGGACGCGCGTGCGCGCATGCGGCAGATGCAGACGGGCAATATCTCGTCTTACGCGGTCTCAGCCGAGCGGTATGCGATCGACGGATTCTCCGTGCAGATCGTAAAACCGTCCGGCGTTGAAGAACCTTTGCCGGCCATCGTCTACTATCACGGCGGCGGCTGGGCACTGGGGGATTGCGACACCCATGCGCGCATGGTGCACGAGATTGCAGTGCAGTCGCGCGCCGCCGTTGTGTTCGTTGAATATGCGCGCGCGCCGGAGGCGCGGCATCCTGCGCTGCTCGAGCAATGCTACCGCGCGCTGACGTGGATCGCCGAGCAAGGCAGCGCCGCAGGCCTTGACGCTGCGCGCATCGCGGTCGCCGGAGACAGCGCGGGCGGCGGTCTGGCAGCGGCCGTTTCCATGCTCGCTGCACAGCGGGGCCGGCCGCGGATTTGCCTGCAGGCCCTGCTCTACCCGGTAACGGATTGCGACTTTACCACGGCGAGTTATCGCGATTTCGAAACCGGCTTGAATCTCGATGCAGCGGCCATGCGCTGGTTCTGGAATCATTACCTGCCGGATGAGGCGTTGCGCGCCGATCCGCTGGTTTCGCCGCTGCGGGCTACGCTGGATGATCTAAGAGGTCTGCCTCCTGCGCTGGTAATTACCGCGGAGTGTGACGTGCTGCGCGACGAGGGCGAGGCCTTTGCGCACAAACTCGCATCTGCTGGCGTTCCCGTCACCGCGGTGCGCTTCGGCGGCGTGCTGCACGCCTTCATGATGATCGACCAGCTTGCGCACGAGCGGCAGGCTGCGTCTGCCATGCGGCTGCTGGCATCGGAGCTGCGTCAGGCGTTCGGCGAGACGCGCTGACCAGAGCATTTTCGGAATACACGTGGACTTTTTGAGAGCCATGAAAGGTGGCTTTTTCTTGATAAAAAAGCCACTTGAGTGCGTGCTTTCGGTCTACACCAATTCCGAAAATGCTATAGCCTCATTGAAGCACTCGCGCGCCATGCGCACCAGAACCAGCGATTGCTGCCAGCGGTCCGATTCTTCGCGCCCCTCAAACGTTCTTGCGTAGTAGATCGACGGAGCGAGCAGCTCCGGGGTGAAGCAGATCGACTCCGTCGCCGGCCTACGCGCAAGAAATCCGGCGAAGGACGCGGTCCACAACGCGCGGAAGTGCGCAACGTACGACTGTTCGCTCACCGAGCCGTCGCCAATGTTCACCTGCATGCAGCCCGCGTTGCCGATGCGGCCATGAATGAATCTCACGCGCTCAAGTACCGGCCGGATGAAGGTCAGCTTGTTCTCGAATCCGCCATAGACCATCTCGGTTCCCGTGTACCAGTGCGAAAAGTCGCCGTTGAACTCGATTGAGGGAAAGCGCTTGAGGAACTGCAGCGTGCGCCAGGGATCCTGAAAGATGGTGGCGCGGTGCGTCTCGGGATAGAGCGGAATGGAGTATTTCGCTGATGCCTCAAGCACGGCGGAGATGAGCGCGGCGGCTTCGTCTTCATCTTCCATGCCCCAGCCCACATGCAAGGTGAGACATTCGAGGCCTGCAAGCTTTGCCTCTTCAGCAAGCGGCGCGGCCTCGGCGGACGTGTTCACGCGGCCACTGCCGCACACGCCAAGGCCCATCCGCTGCGCTTCATCCTTGAGCGCCTGCGCAATGGGATGAATAAACTGGACGCCGTCATAGCCGGCCTCGCGAATCGCGCGCAGTGGATCGGCGAGCTGCGGCAGGCCGTCGAGCGCCTGGATGTTCATGTAGCAGCGTAGCCGCAGCCTGGGTGAATCGATCATTTGCTGTTCCTTTCGCTGATCGAGTGGCCTAAAACTCGTCGTAAGCGATCTGGCGCTCGGGAACGCCGATGGACGCCAGCATGCGCTTGCAGGCCTTGATCATCAGCGGTGGACCGCACAGATAATACTCCGCGGCTTCAGGGTTGGGGTGCGTGCGCAGATACTCGTCAAGCACCACCTCATGAATGAAACCGATGTGCCCTGTCCAGTTGTCTTCCGGCAGCGGTGAAGAGAGCGCGAGATGAAAGTCGAAGTTGAAATGCGCCGCTTCAAGCGTGCGAAAGTAGTCTTCGTAGAAGATCTCCTGCTGCGAGCGCGCGCCGTACCAGAAGCTCACCTTGCGCGCCGTCTTCTCGGTCTCCAAGAGATGGGAGAGATGCGCGCGCAGCGGAGCCATGCCAGCGCCGCCGCCGATGTAGACCATCTCGTGCTGCGTGGGCTTGATGTGGAAGTCTCCGAATGGGCCAATAGCGGTGACCGCGTCGCCCGGCTTGAGGTTGAAGACGTAGCTCGACCCCGCGCCCGGCGCGCACTCCTGCCCCGGCGGCGGCGTGGCGATGCGCACGTTGAAGCGCAGTTGCCGCTCGGTGCGGGGATTGCCGGCAAGCGAGTAGTTGTTCCGCCGGCCGGGCTGCGGATTGCGCGCGACCAAATCGAAGACGTGCTGATTGCGCCACACGCTTGCGAAGGGCTCGGGAATATCGAAGTCGCGGAAGCGGATGGATTCATAGGCAGGGATGTCGAGCTGCAGATAGTCGCCGGCAGTGAAGGAGACCACGTCGGCTGGATTCTCGGGCTCGAGCACAAGCTCCTTGATGAACGTGGCCACGCTTCGGTTGCTGACCACGCGAAACTTGAATGTAGTTTGCGCCCGCGCGCCCGCTCCGCCTGGGCGCAGCACATTGATGTATATCCGGCCGTTGCGCTCGGCCACCGAATAGGTTGCAAGGCCGCGGCAGATGGGCACGCGAGCCGGCGAGCCATCGATGAGGTTGAAGCGGCCGTTGTGCTTGGGGCACTCAATGATCGCGCCTTTCACCAGGCCGTTAGAGAGATGCGTGTTGCCGTGCGTGCAGAGTCCGTCCGTCGCGTAGAGCCGGCCCTCCTCGTCGCGATAGAGCGCGTATGTTTTGCGCGCGTGATCGAAGCGGACAACGTCGGCGCGGTGCAGGCCGGTGGGCGCGCAAACCTCAACCCAGCCCTCCGCGTCGGGCTGAGCCCCGGAGGCAAAGCACGCTTCGCGCACGCGCGCCTTGGGTTCGGGCAGGCGGCGCTTCACGTGGTAGGCGGGGTCTTTGATCTGGCGCAGCACCGTGGGAACGATCTCGCACCACGCATTGAAGATGCTCGTATAGGGCGTGGGGCAATCGTCCTTTACGGCGGCGTGAAGCCTGGGCAGCGCGTGGTACGGAACCAGCGGGAACATGTGATGCTCCACGTGGTAGTTCATGTTCCAGTAGAGATAGCGGTGAATCGGATTCATGTAGACCGTGCGGCAATTCAAGCGATGGTCGAGAACATTTTCCGCGAGGCCGGCGTGCTGCGTGAATCCGTAGATGGGCATGAGCCATGTGCCGAAAAAGTTAGTAAAGCCAACGAGCATGAGCGGCAACACGCTGCGCTCGTAAATAGAAAGCGCAATAACCGCAGCATAAATCGCCGCATAAATGCGTGCATTGCGATAGACGCGCGAAAACTCTGTGGCTGGAATGAAGGTCTTTTCGGCGGCTGACATGCGGCCCGCGCAATGGAGCAGCACTGCACGAAAATATGCCGGGTAGACGCGCAGACAGAAGAAGGTCATCACGATGGCCTTGAGATCAGGCGGGCGCGGCACGGCGATCTCCGGATCGCGGCCCACGATGATGGTGTCGCTGTGATGGCGGTTGTGGCTCCAGCGCCACACCACCGACTCGCGCATCACCATGAATGAGGCAATCTCGTAAAGCGCGTTGTTCATCCAGTCGGTTTTGAAGGCAGTGCCGTGACCGGACTCGTGCCAGCGCGAATCCGATGTGGACGCGTAGAGCGCGGCATAGAGCGCGTAAGGCAGAATCACCCACCACGTGCCCCATAGCCGATATGTGGCGTAGCCTGTGCCGAATATGAGTGCGAACCAGAGAATTGTGTCGCGGATGGCAGGCCCGTCGCGGCGCACCAGCAACTGGCGCATGGTTTCGCGCGGCACGGCGCACTGGAACCAGTCGGCTTCAGCGAGGCCTTTTTCGATGGCCTGCGTGGAGTTGACGCCGGTAAGGCTGTAGTCCGGTTTGGGAAGAGGCTCGTCGAGAATGGTTGCTGCGTGACTCATAATCAGCTTACTCGCGCGTAGAGTTTTCGCCGCCGTCGCGCGGCGGTGCGTTCGCCGCGTCGTCTGAGCCGGCTATTGAAAAAGCATAAGCGGTTGCGTGGCGCAACGGCGCTCCGGGATGAACAAGGGTGCTGTTGCGCAGCGCTCGATTCGAGGGGTCGGGATAACCTTCGCACTCAAGGCACAGGCCCGCATGGCGCCCGTAGGTTGCGCTTGCCTTGCCCGTGATGCGGTCCTCGAGATGGCTGCCTGTATAGAGCTGCAGGAAAGATTCGGTCGTTGAAGCCGTTAGCACGCGGCCGCTCGCTGCATGGGTCACGCGGGCCGCACGCACCAATTGCCCTGCGCCGCGAGCGGGCAGCGCGTACATATCGCCGTGGCGGGCGAAGAGCCGTGGAATGGCGTCCGCCAGCAGGCGCGGACTGCGAAAGTCGTTGTCGCCGTGCACCAGCGCAAGCCGGCCAGTAAGCGCAATGTGTTCGTCGAGCGGCACAAATTCTTCCGCGAAGACCTGCAGCGCGTGATCGAGAATCGAGCCCGTGGCATGGCCACCAAGGTTGAAGTAAGAGTGGTGCGTCAGGCTGAGCGGAGTGGTGCGATCCGTCATCGCCTCGGTTTCGATGAGAAAAACATTGCGGCCGGTAACAGTGTAGGTAACCGCGACCTCCAGATTGCCGGGATAACCCTCCTCACCATCGGTGCTCAGATACGCGAGCCGCAATGAGGGCGCGCTGTCCGCGCGGTGCAAGGGTGTCGCGGTCCAGAGTTTTTTGTTGAACCCTTCAATGCCGCCGTGCAGATGATTGGGCGGATCGTTGCGCGCCAGATTGTAGGCCTGGCCTTCGAGCGTAAAAGAGGCGTTCGGAATGCGCCCGGCCACGCGGCCGGTAATCGCACCGAAGTAGAAGCCGCCGGCGAGGTAGCCCTCGAGATCGTCGTAGCCCAGAACTACGTCATCGAAGCGCCCGTTGCGATCGGGTGCGAGCAGACGGGTGACAATGCCGCCGTAGGTAATGGCCTCAAGCACAAGGCCGCCGCGGCCCGCCAGCGTCCATATCTCGACCGATTTACCGGAGGGAAGTGTTCCGTAAGTTCGCGAGTTGATTGAGGCAACCACGTTGCGGGAACTCTGTGCACTTTCACGGTACAGAGGATGCGAAAGAATTGTCTTCTCGACAAATGCACAAGAGTTATCGTATTTTGTCGGTATGTTGGCAGATCTTAAACTCGGCAGGCAGTATGACGGGTTCCTTTACCTGGCGGAGTCAGCGCGGAATGTGCCTAAACTCGAGAGCCATCACCACGTAGAGCTGGAGCTGAACCTGGTAGTGCGCGGATGGATTACCTATGTGGTTCGCGGACGCCGCTTCACCTTTCCTTCGCGCACACTGCTGTGGCTCTTTCCTGAGCAGGAGCATCAGCTTGTGGCCCGATCAGACGACGCGCAGTATTACGTGGCGGTCTTCAAGCCGTCGCTCATCGCCAAGTCATGCGGCACGCCTACTTACGAAGGGCTGAAGCGCGGAAACCACGATCGCGACGGGGTTTTGAACACGCATCTCGCGCCGGACACATTCGATCTTGTTCGCAAAACGATGGATTCGCTGATGGAAGGCGCGCTGGACCCCGACGTGCTGAACCGGGAGGCAGGCTATGGATGGCTCTCGAATTTTTCGTTTGAGCACGGCGATCCGGACGGCCTGAACGCCGGGCTCCATCACCTGCTGCTGCTTTGCTGGCGCAGCCAGAAGACAGGCAAAGTACGCGGCAACGCGATGGCGCTGCACCGTGCCGTGCGCCGCGCGCTCGAATTGATGAGCGATGGCGGCACGGAGATGGATCTGGGCCAACTGGCGCGCGCCTGCGGGACCAGCGATGCCTATCTGAGCCGTACCTTCCGGCGCCAGATTGGCGTTCCTCTGAGCCGCTACCGCAACTCGCTGCGGCTTTCCCGCTTCTGGGAGGAGTTCCGCGGACCGGAACAGAAGACCGTGGCGGAGGCCGTGTACGCAGCGGGCTTTGGCAGCTATGCGCAGTTCTACAAGATCTTCACGCAGGCCTATGGGCAGGGCCCTCGCGCCTGCCTGGCCGCGGGTCCGCCCTCGGCTGCTTAATGCGGCGCCCACAGGGCAATTCGACAAAATATGAACACTTTTGATAGCGTTCTGTGGCGCGCGGTCTTTGCATGCGCCGCGATTGAAGTTTCTTCGGAGCGTAAGAAATGGCGAAGGCGCTGAACCTGCGCTATGTGATTTTTCTGGCGTGCACCGCGGCGCTGGGCGGATTGCTGTTCGGCTTTGACGTGGCCATCATCACCGGCGCCGGGCCGTTCCTCACGCGCCACTTTGCGTTGAGCGACATCAGCCTGGGCTGGGCCTTCAGTTCACTCCTGTTCGGCTGTGTCATCGGCTCGGTTCTCGCCGGCCGGCTTACCGATCGCTATGGCCGCAAGCGCATGCTGGTGTGGGTCGCGGTGCTGTTTGCCGCAACGTCGATCGCCACGGCGCTGGCGCCAAGCTTTTCGTTCTTCATCGCCGCGCGGTTTATGGGCGGACTTGCAGTTGGCGCGGTCTCGCTGCTCTCGCCCATGTACGCGTCTGAAGTCTCGCCGCCTTCCATCCGCGGGCGCATGGGCACGTTTTATCAGATGTCGATTGTCGTCGGCATTCTGGTTTCGTATGGCATCAACTACCTGTTGCGCAATACCGGGCCTGCAAACTGGCGATGGATGTTTGCCACCGGAGCCGTGCCGTCCGCTCTGTTCCTGGTGCTGATTGCGCTTGCGCCGGAGACGCCGCGCTTCCTGGTGCGGGTGGGCAAGACGCGCGAGGCGTTTCTGCTGCTCGAACGCATCGAAAATGAAGAAACCGCGAAGGTGGAGATAGCGGCCATCGAGCTGAGCCTCAGGCAGACGCAGCAATCGTGGAAGACTCTGCTGCGGCCGGGCGTGCGCAGGGCGCTTCTGGTGAGCGCATGCCTCGCCATCCTGGTGCAGACATCGGGCATTAACACGATTGTCGATTATGCGCCGGCAATCTTTCTTTCTTCAGGATGGAAGATCGATGCGGCGCTGTTTTCCACCCTGCTGGTGGGTTTAACGGAGTTGGTGTCCACGCTGGCGGCCTTCTGGGTCATCGACCGGTATGGGCGCAAGCCGCTTTACATCGTCGGCTCGCTGGGCATGGCGGCCACGCTTGGCGCGCTGATGACCGCCGCGCTCACAGGGGCGTTTCACGGCGGGCTGGTGCTCGTGTTGATTCTCGCCTATCTCGCATTCTTCTGCGCGTGCGTGGGGCCCGTCTTCTGGACCCTGGTGCCGGAGATCTTTCCCAACGATGTGCGTGGACGCGCCATGGCGGTGCCGGTACTGATCCAGTGGGTAGCGAACGCGGTGGTGGTGCTGTTCTTTCCGTACGCATTTCACGTGATCGGGAAGGTCGCGACGCTCGGCTTTCTCGCGGTGATGTCGCTCACGCAGGGCCTCTTTACATGGCGATTCTTACCGGAGACAAAGCACAAATCGCTCGAAGAGATTGAGAGCTACTGGGTGCGCTCAACCGTGGTGTGAGCATAATCGCGAAAGCCTGCGGGCAGATTGCAGGTCTCTGTGTGTCATTTTTCCAGCAGCAGCGCGAGCCCGCCGACGATGCTGCGGCCCGGCATGTCTACGCCGCCGATCTCCTGGTAGCCCGTATTGCTGAGGTTGCCAAGCCGCAGATAGGGCCGCAGCCGGCCCGCGTCGTGGGTCAGCGCCGCGCTCCACACCGGATAAACGGTCTGCTGGTAGCGCTCGGCGAGTTGCACTGCGTTGGTGAGGATGAAGTCGCGCCCGAGGCCCGCACTCCACGCGGCGTGAATGTTCTCCACCGGATAGTTGAAGATGTATTCGGACTCGAGGCCGTGCAGTGCGCTCTGCGCGCCGTGCAGACCGGTCCACGCAATGCGCACAACCTGCGATTTGACCGGAATCCACGTGAGTGTGGACTCGACGCCGGCAAAGTGCAGGCCGTTGAGATTATCTGCGCACCAGATGTTTGCGGCCTGCGCGCCGTCGATCTCGCACGAGGCGGGAAGATACGGGTTGGGAACGGTCGCCGAGCGCACGTAGTCGATTGTGTCGTGTTGCTGCGAGTAGAAGCCGGTGACCGAAAGCGCGACGCGGCCCGATGGCGTCCAGTCCGCACCCAGATCGCCGGACCATGCGGACTCCGGCTTCAGGTTGGGATTGCCGAGCGTAGCGGGATCGGAATAGTAGAGATCGGTATAGGTGGGAACGCGGAATCCGTAGCCGCCGCTGGCGCGCAGCTTCAACGTATTCGCGATGCGAAAGCTTCCGGCGAGTTGTGGCGAGAACACGGCCTGCGCGCCGCCTGAGAAGATTTCCTCGCGCGCACCGGCAGACAGGTTCCAGCGCTTCTGCGGCGGGCTCCAATCGAGGTCCACGTAGCCTGCGCCGCGATTGCGCGCGTGCACGCCGAGCGCGAACGAGCGCACGCCGCCGGAAAAGTTATAGCTCTGAATGCTGTCGCCGTCGGCCTCCAGGCCCATCAACAGCAGCGCGCCCGCGGGCAGGTTCATAGTGTGCCGGAGCGAGGCCTGCCACGAGCCGTCCACGTGATTGTTCTCGTAGCCGGACGGGGCGTTGCGCCAAAGAACAAACTCGTCCGTGTGCTTCCTGTAGGCGAAGGCCGCCACTGTGCGACTACCCAGCTCTTGACGGATGGAGGCAAACCAACCCTTGGTGCGCTCCCAGGAATTGTACTGCCCATAGAATTGGTTTGCGCCGAACGAGCGATCGCTTGCGGCAAAGAGCAGGTCGGTGATTCCGAGTCGAGAACCTATCCAACTTTCGGAAGAAGCATCTTCGTTGCGGTAGTCTCGATCATTCAGGCAATCACGGTATAGCTGCTGTAAGCTACAAGGAAAATATTGACCGTTGCTGCTGTAACCGGGGTTCGCTAGAAAGCCCGTCGAGAAGTTGCGCTCGGCAGTCACGCGCCCGCTCCATCGGCCGCGTGTTGCCGCGCCCAGCAGCGACTCTTCATCGGTTTCGAAGCTGCCGCCGCCCGCGCGCACAAAGAGCGAATCGTGCGATGGCGCGGCGGTGAGAAAATCGACCACGCCGCTCAACGCGTCCACGCCGTGCAGCGTGGACCCCGCGCCCTCGAGCACCTGGATCGAGTCCATCGCCTCCATGGGAACGGGCAGATCGAGATTGTGGTGCGAGGTCTGCGCGTCGTTGATGCGGAAGCCATTGAGCAGCACCAGCGTCTGCTCAAAGCTGCCGCCGCGCAGCACGATGTCTGCCTGGCCGCCGCCGGCTCCGCGCTCTTCAAGGAAGACCGACGAGTCCTGGCGCAGCACATCCTGCGGCGACTCGGCGGCCAGCGACGTGCTCTTGAGCGGCAGAACCTCAACCGAGCGCGGCGACTCAGCCAGCGGCACCGGCGTCGCCGAGCCCAGCACCACCATGGTCTCAGACGTTCCGGCGATAGCCGACGGGGTCGGAGGTGGCGCATTTTGCGCGTAGGCCGGCAGACAAGACGCAAAGAGCAGCAGGACGGTTTGCCGGACAGGGATCGAAAGGGGCATAGACAGGCTCAATCCAATCATCGCCGCTCCAGCCCGGCCGTTCAAGTACAGTTTTGTATTGTTGTGAATAGTTTAGATGCTAAACTACTTTCATAAAGCCATGCGCATCAACGCCTTTCTCAACGAAAGTCCCATGTTCGCCATCGGCCGCGCGGCGCGGCGGTTCGAGTCGCTCGCGGGCCGGACTTTGGCTGACGACGGGCTTAGCTTTCTCGAAGGCCTGACGCTGGCCGCGTTGTTTTTTGAGGCGCCGAAACTGGTCAAACCCTCGCAACTCGCGGAAACCTTTGGGACCACCCGCGGCAATGTAAGCCACTGCATCTCGTCGCTTGAGGCCAAAGGACTGTTGCAAAGGAAGATCGATCCCGAAGACGCGCGGGCATATCAGCTCACGCTGAAGCCGCCAGGGAAAAAATGCGCATTGCGCGTGATTGCCGCATTCGACAGGCTGCAGAAGGAGTTCGAGAGCGAGATCGGCAAGGCCGCTTTGAGCGAGATGCTCAGGTCGGTTCGGAAGCTGGAGGCGCGGGCGGCAATGTAGACTTTGAGTATTTCCAGTTAACGCTGCGGGGTTCTAGTTGATGAGGTTGAAGACGGCAATTTTAGATAGCCTGATGGAGGGACGGGCGCCGTGGGTCCATCGGGAGATTGCGCGGGTAATTTGGCCGGTTATTGCATGAAGAACGATGAACTCATTCTTGTGACCGGCGCTACCGGCTTTCTGGGCGTGCAACTTGTGCGCGAGCTGCTGGCTCGCTGGCCGCAGGCTGTGCTGGCGCTGCTGATTCGCGACAGACCCGGCCAGAGCGGCCAGCAACGCGCAGACGCGATTGTTCCTGCGGAAGACCGGGCGCGCGTTCAGGTCTACTCCGGAGACATGGGCCAGCCTGAGTGCGGGCTTGCAGCGGGCGACTACCAGCGGCTCTCCGCCGAGGTCACGCGCGTGATTCACTCGGCGGCTACCGTGCGCTTCGATCACTCGCTCGATGAGGCACGGCGCATCAATGTGGAAGGCACGCGGCGCATTCTGGATTTTGCCGCCGGCGCGCGCCAACTGCGCAGCCTGGCCTACGTGGGCACTGCGTATGTGGCCGGCGAGCGGAGTGACTTGGTGCGCGAAGACGAACTCGCAGTGGGCCAGGGCTATCGCAACACTTACGAGCAGACCAAAGCTGAGGCCGAGGCGCTGGTGCGTTCGCGCCTGGGCTCGCTGCCCGGCGTGATTCTGCGCCCCAGCATCATTGTGGGCGACTCGCGCACCGGCGTTACCTCAAGCTTCAAGATGATGTACTGGCCGCTCAAGATCTACGCGCGCCGGCTGTGGCGCACGGTGCCGGGCTATCCCGATGCGGTGCTGGACATTGTGCCGGTAGATTTTGTCGCCGCGTCGGTGACCCGCCTGGTGTTCGATGAGGCAGCCTTCGGCAGCACGGTGCATCTCTGCGCCGGGCCGCGCGGCAGCGCTACCATCGAGCAGATTGCGCGGCACGCGGCGGAGTATTTCAACGTGCCCGAGCCGCGGTATGTTGACCCGCGTCTGTTTTTTGCCGCGCTGCGGCCGCTCCTGTTTCTGGCGCTTTGGGGGCGCAAGCGCCGCGTGCTGCGCGATGGCCGCGCGTATCGCGACTACTTCACCATGCGAATGCAGTTCGACACCACCAACGCGGAGCGGCTGCTGGGGCCGGCCGGACTGTGCCCGCCGCCGGTGATGGATTATCTCGATCGGCTTTTTCGCTACTGCGTGGAAAGCGACTTTGGCCGCAAGCCGGTTGCGGCGCAGTGATGCGGCGCTACGCTGAGGTCCATGCTGGAAAGCAAAACTACCCGACCGGATGAACGAAGGCGTCTTCGCAAAGCAGATCAGTCGTGGCGCAGCGCTTCCACGGGAGACAGTTTGGCGCCGCGCCAGGCGGGCAGCGCACCGGCCGCAAGACCGGCCAGGATGGCGATTCCCAGCGCTTCCGCCAGCAGCGGCAGCGGCATGGCCGCCGAAACGATGGTCGCGGTCTGCGGCAAGGCAGCCAGCACGCGCAGCGCGCCCCAGCCCAGAACGATGCCGAGAAATCCGCCGCCCAGGCCAAGCGCGGCCGCCTCCAACTGGATGAGAGCCAGCACCTGCCAGCGCTTCCAGCCCAGCGCGCGCAGGATGCCGATCTCGCGCGTGCGCTCGAAGACGGACATGGCCATGGTGTTGGCAATGCCCAGAATTCCGATGATGAGTGCGATGGCCGAGGTGCCCCACGTGGAAGCGCGCGCCATTTGCACCAACTGGTTGTTGCTGGCGCGCTCCGCGGCGGGCACGGCGCGCAGCCCCGGAAGAGCCGCCTCGATCTGCACCTGCGCGCGCTTCAGAAACTCGTCCTGTGAGACTCCCTTGGGAGCCGGGCGCAGCCGCACATGGAAGGTGGAAACTTTGCCCTCAAGGCTGCCGAGCTTCTGAATCTGGTCGAGCGGCATAATGACCGCGTCGGCCTCGAGCGCGGAGCCGGCGTGGTAGATGCCGCACACGGTAAACGTCGAGCCTTGAATCTCAAGCGTGTCGCCGGGCTTCTTTTTCATGTCGTCAGCCAGCAGATCGCCCAGCATCACCTCGGGCTGGCCATCGCGGAAGCGTCCGCCGGAGAGAATGTCGAGCGACTCGAACTCGTAGGAGCCGGCCTTCCAGCCGTAGACCAGTGCATTCACCTCCGGCGTAAGGTCCATCAGGTTGTAGATGACGGGCGCGACCTGCGCCACCGAGGGCAGAGCCAGCAGCTTGGCGCCGTCGGACTCATCCATCGACGTGCTGAGAAAGGTCTCCTGGATGACGGCGATGTCGGTGCCGCTGCTTGAGTAGATGCGCAGCCACGCCTGCTCAAAGGCGCGCGAAAAGCCCACCAGGCCCACAAAGGCGCCGATCGCCATGCCAATTCCGCAGAGCGTGAGCAGAGTCCTCAGCCGCCGGCGCTGGAGATTCTTCCAGACAAATCCCGTGAACGACAGTGATGCGGCCATGAATTCTTTCTGCGAGTCCTGTTCGGATTTGTGGAGCACGCACACGCCCGGCTTCCGGCTGCAACCGCTGTGCCCGTCCAGAATAGGGGTTCGAAGAGAAATTTGGCAATTTGCAGTCGCGCGCGGCGGCGTGGTTCAACTGAACAGCGCATCGTCCCAGGATTGTGCTTCGTCCCACATCGGCGTGGGCTCAAAGTAACCGGTGCCGGGCTTCAGGTGCTTCTTCAGCTCATCGTCGTTGAGCGCAACGCCGAGCCCCGGCGTGTCGGGAACCTTGATGTAGCCCTTGTCGATGATCGGCTTGTCGAGTCCGGTCACCAGGTCCTGCCACCAGGGCACGTCGAGCGAGTGGTTTTCGAGAGCGAGAAAGTTGCGCGTGGCCGCGGCGCAGTGCACGCTGGCCATGCAGCTTACCGGCGTACCGGCAAAGTGCATGGCCATGGGCACGCCGTAGTTGAAGGCCATGTCGCCGATGCGGTGCGTCTGCAGAATGCCGCCGGAGGTGGCGAGATCGGGGTGGATCTTGTCCACCGCGTGCTCGCTGCACAGCTTTTCGAAGTCTTCAATCTTATAAATGTCCTCGCCGGTGATCGTGGGCGTGGGGCTCTCCTGCGTAATCTCCTTGAGCAGGTCGGTGTAATACCAGGGAATCACGTCCTCGATCCATTCGAGATTGAATTTTTCATACGCTTTACCCAGCTTGATGACCGACTTCACGCCGATGTGGCCCAGATGGTCCATGGAGAGCGGCATGTCATAGCCAATGTTGTCGCGCACCGCGGCCACGTACTCGCACAGCCGGTCGATGCCCTTTTCAGTCACTTCGGTCGCGATGAAGAGATTGGGCTGCGTATGCTGCTCCCAGCCGCTGAGGCCGGAGGGCTGCATCACCGTGCCCGGCATTCCATCGAGCACGTTGATGCCGAGGTCCATCTTCATCCAGGTGAGTCCCATGGCCTTGCGCTCCTTGGCGCGGTGGCCATATTCGGCCGGGTCCATTGACTCCGTGGTGTCGGCGTAGATGCGAATCCCATCGCGCCACTTGCCGCCCAGCATCTGGTAGACGGGAATGTTGTAGACCTTGCCCGCAATGTCCCACAGCGCCATCTCCACCGCGCACACGCCGCCGGCCTGGCGCGCGTTGCCACCGAACTGCGCGATCTTCTGGAAGAGATAGTCGATGCGCAAGGGATTCTCGCCGAGCAGCCGGCTCTTGAGCACCATGGCGTACTGCGGGCCGGCGATGTCGCGCACCTCGCCCAGCCCATAGACGCCCTGGTTGGTGTCAATGCGGATGAGCACGCAAGGGCTCGGTCCCGGCTTGACGATCACCGCGTAGCGCATGTCAGTGATCTTCAGCGTGGAAGGGCTTGAATTGAGATTCGTATTCTTGATCG
Organism: Occallatibacter sp.; assembly: GCA_049677625.1. Classification (GTDB taxonomy): domain Bacteria; phylum Acidobacteriota; class Terriglobia; order Terriglobales; family Acidobacteriaceae; genus Telmatobacter. Next base: position 18,826 of record JBAUCP010000881.1, read on the forward strand.
GCGACTCAGCCTCAGCGGCGACGGCGCCCGAGAGCGCGCTGCCGGCCGCGATGGCCAGAGAAGATTTGAGAATGCTGCGGCGGTTGATGTGTGGCGAGTTGTTCCCGGTCATTTCTTGGTATCCTCCATAGCCCTGTTCGGCGCTGCCGCACCATCTTACTCCTGCCTGCGCCGGTAACGCTCCCATCCCTTTATCCGGTAGTGGTGCAGTTTCCGGTTTGCCGGTCAGCCGCTCAATACGCGATGCGAACGGGCGCTGATTACTGACTTGTCGGCTTTTAATTTGGCGATGGCTGCTCCAGGTGATCCACGACCACCACATCAACTGGTCCCTTCGTTGCTTCCAGCCTCAACCCTAACTGCTCCTCCAGAGCCGTGAAGAGCGACGGCTCTGCATTGCCCGTGGGCGATGCACTGGCACTCTGCGCGGCATCACCGCCTCTCGCGATGGCCAGTCCCACATCGTCCGGCGTCCAGTCCAACCGGTAGTCGAAATCGCCTTTCAATCCCGTCTGGTCCACAACGGTCCGCTCAAGCAAGGTGGACAGGATACGCACCAATCCATGCACGTCCGCGCCGCTCGATTCCAGATGCCCGCGGCCGTGTATCGTCAATGAGTGATCTCCTGGCCGCTCGCTTCCTGGCTCGCCCAGGTTCGACGGCTTCATCTTCGGGCCGCCCTTCGCTACCACCAGCTCATACTCAGGCAAATTCCGAGTCTCGTGGTGATATTTCAAGCTGCACCGCTGCTCGAGCAGAGACACCAGCATCTGTCGTCGCTGGTCAAGGTCCAGCGCTTTCAGTCTCGGCACAGCTTCCGGCGCAACTTTTGCCTCGATGTCGAACCTGCTCGTCTTTGCCCAGCTCGGTCCGCCAAAGATCCGATCGTCTTCCAGCCCGAACGCCTCGCGCACAATCAGCATGAGCGGCACGGCCGCAATCCTGATGCCGTCCGGCGTAAACATCACACTCATTTCGCTCTCGTCAGGCGTGCTCGGCTTGATTGTTGACACGTCAAACGCCGGTAACGCTCCGCCCTCGGTGTCGATCAGCTGTGCCGGTGCTTTCTCTGGCTGCGCGATTGCATGCGTCTCCAAGATCGCGAACGTCTCCAGGATCGCGAATACGATGAGCAATGCAGCCAAGTTTCTTGCTGTCCGGTGCACGGTTTCGACCTCTCGACGGGGCGTGCTCTTAAGCGAATGCCACAAGGGCAGCCAGAGCCTTTTGTTTTAGACACTCCCAAGCTGCCAATTGTTCCTGGTTGGTCGCCAAACCGAAGCTGCGCCGCTCCCTTCATCGGCCGCATGTGGACGCGGGAGTTCCGCTTGTGGAAGAATTCAGCCGCGGTTGTTGAGTCGCCGCAGATGAAGCTTTGTCTCAGATGGAGTGTCAACGATGGCGTCTACTGTTTCGCGCAGGAATTTTCT
>JBAUCP010000882.1:0-4584 GCA_049677625.1 Occallatibacter sp.
GCGAAAAGGATATGGAAGCACTGAAGGCGGCGGCCGAGAAGTTTGTGCTGGCGTCGTAAGCAAGGCCGGTTAAGGTTTGTGCTTTCCCACCCTTTTCGCAAAGGACGCGAAAAGGATGGGGCACGGAAGATCGTGCTGCACAGCTTGGACTTCCCCGCGGCGGAAACGCGCCGAAGGTGAGGCACCCAGCTCCGTGCCCCATCCATTCGGCTTTTTTCTGGCGAATGGGTGGGAGAGCACTATGGCTGGAATTCGTGCTTTCCCACCTTAGCCGATGCGCAAAAAACGCGCATCGCCGAAGGTGGGGCACCCGCTTTCGTGCCTGGTCGAGAGCGACGAGCGGTTTGTATCAGGGCACGACTTTAGTCGTGCCACACACGCTGGAAAACGAGTGAGGGCTTTAGCCCCTGCGAAAAAGCTTGCAACGGTTTCTGAAGATTAAATAGAGGTCAGATGACAGAAGAAAAAATACATATCGTCACCGGCGCGGAACCGGAAGCGCCCACGCCAATCAGCGAGCGCGCCTTCGATTGGGCCCAGCGCGTATGGCGCCCCGCGGGCACGGCTGTTGCCGTTCTGCTCGCGCTGCTCGTCACCTGGCACGTAGTCAACGGCAAGCACGGGCTCTCGATCTGGCAGCAGGAGCGCACCCAGGATCAACGGCTGCAGCAAGAGATCAAGGACCTCGATCAGGAAAACGCGCAGATGCAGCAGCAGATCGAGCGGTTGAAGAGCGATCCGGATGCAATTGAGCGCGAGGCGCGGGAAAAGCTGCACTATGCCAAGCCCGGCGAGGTAATTTATACGCTGCCCGACGCGCCAGCTGGGGCGGCCAAGTAGATCTGGGTTAAGGTTTGCGCTCTCCCACCCCGCCAGTCATCGACCACTGAAAACTGATCACTGACCACTCTCTTTCAGAAGTCGATGTGCGCCCGCACCATCGATACATAGACTGGCCCGCGGTCGCGGTTGTAGCCGGGATGCGCGATGTACGATCCTCCCAACGCGCCAAACAGGCCGCGCCATAGATGCGCGTTGTAGTACCACTCGGTAATGTCTTCGCGCGCATAGGTCAGGCCGCCGTCGCCCAGCAGGAAACCGAGCCCGCCGTAGTGAAGGTAATTCTGGTGGTCGCGCTTGATTGCGTTCGAGACAAATGCCACGCCCACCTTGTCATTGGACCGGCGCCAGCTATGGCCGTTCAAGTCGCCGCCGAACAGGATCTTCTGTCCGACCTCCGTGTAGGCGAACGACTCGTGCTGGTCCTCGTTCCAGCCAAAACGCGCAAACAGCCGCAGGCTGTCGGTTACTTCCTGCTCGGTGTTCAGGCCAAAGCCATACTTCACCGCGCCAAAGCGCTCCGTCTGCGTGATTTCGGGCGTGCTGACCTGGCCAGCAAGATACTGCTCAACGGACTGGCGATAATCGCCCATGTGCGCGTGGTTCACAAAGCTCAGAACGCGCACTGCGCCAACGCGCTTGGAATTCAAAAGCGGAGCAAAGAGGCCTTTGCGCAGCTCAAACTCCCAGTTTTGCCCGTTGGCGCGGCTGATGGCCCAGTCCAGATCGATGCCGTTGGCCACGATGGGCATGGCGAAGATGCCGTAGCGCGCTGACCACACGCGGTCGTCGTATTCCAGCACTCCGCCTACGCTATAGCCGCGCGTGTCCGCCGCATAGTCCCACGCGCCGTTGTTGTCGACTGTCCAGTTGGTGAATTGCAGGTGGCTGTCTGACCCCACCGAGTTGATGTCGAAGGTATCCGGAAGGCTCATCTTGCCGATGCGTATCTCAAACCGGCGCGCCGGAACCTTTGTGGCCAGCGCGAACGGCCCACGTTCCTGGTCGGCCATCGCATCGGTCAGGCCGAAGATCTGGTGAATTTCGCCGCGAGACAGATACGGCGAGATACTCAGGTTGGGGTTGCGCACCACGTCTATGTTGGTCTGGCCGGCCAAACCCAGCGCCTGGGAGATGCCGCGGCCGCCGGCATTCTCAAAATCGGCGATGAGGTCCGTGTTGTAGCGGGTGTTCGGACGCAGTTGATAACCGAGATAGAGCGTCGCAACCTCAGAGGCCTTGAATTCGACAATGTCCTGCAGGCTGTTGGCGCCCTCGTAGGGAGAGTGGAAATGTCCGTGCGCCTGCATGATGCTGTTGGCCTGGCCGGAGATCCAATAGCGGCCGCCTTCAGAGTGCGGGAACATGGTAGTGATGGGGTCTTGCGGCTGCGGCTCAGCGGGGGCTGCCTGGGCAGGATTTGCGGCGGAGGTTTCCTGCCATGGTGCAAAGAAAGCGGCCGGGAATGCGGCAGGCGCGGGTGTGAGCCCGGCCTGCTCCGCGGAAATGAGCTGCGGCCGCGGTGCTTCCGGCAACGGAGTCTGCGCCTGAGCGGCAAGCAGGGCCGGCGCAGCCGCGGCGAACGCGAAGGCAAGAGCCGCTGCGGCGAGCGAGCGGCGCGGAATGTGCAGGCGGACGGGCATAGAATAACGGAAGCGGGACTATACCCCCACTGGGTTAGATACTATACCCCCGGTTGGTATTGTCAAGGCCATGATCCAGACCAGGAGAGATGCCATGTCGCACCAGGAACGGGAAAAACTGAAGCTGCTGCAGCGGTTGAGAAAGGTTCGCGGGCAACTGGACGCGGTGGAGCGGTCGCTGGCGGCCGATGAGAACTGCGGCGGGCAACTGATGCTGCTGGCCGCGGTGCGCGGCGGCGTGAACTCGCTGATGGGCGAGGTGCTGGAGACGCATATCCGCTTTCACTTGGCGGACGGCGCCAAGGAGCAGATTGCGCCCGAGCTGGCCGAAGACCTGATCGACCTGGTGCACGCGTATTTGAAGTGAGGTCATGGGCAGCGACGCCTTCGCCAACAGAGATGCGGAAAACACAGCTCGGTTGCGAGCGAAGGGCTCGTGTTTATGGTAGCGGGGCAGTGCGGCCGGGATTGTTAAGGTTTGGTTGAAGGTTAGCGGAGCAGCGAGTTTGCGCGGTTAGCGGAGCCAGCGAATTGCGCGCAGCAAGTCAGCCCCGTGCCCCATCCATTCGCCCTTTTTCTGGCGAATGGGTGGGAGAGCACGAACCCGGGACATGTGTCTGGTTGGGCGTGAAAAGCTTACTCCGGCGGCCCCACGGTCAGCACAAAGTACGAAGCCGGCTCAGTCTGGCTGGCGTTGTAGATTGTGTGCTGGTCGCCGGCGATGCAGACGCCCATCTCGCCCGCAGACAGATCCCGCGTAACGCCCGCGGTCATCAGCCGCGCCGTGCCTTCGTGGATACACCAGATCTCAGTGTGCTTGTGGGTGCCGATGGCCTCGGGCGGGCAGCCGGGGGCGAGATGCGTGAAGTGGGCTTCGAGCCGGATGTTGTCCGGCAGAAGCCCAATCAGGAAGTGCTTCGACATGCGCGGTCCGGGATGTGGATTATTCGGCTCGATCTGCGGATAGCGGCCGGAGACCAGCGTTTCGAGCGCGGCTCCGGGTTGCGTGGCCGCTTGGGTCGTTTGCCCCTCGGCGGTTGCAGCGAGTGACGACGCGGCGGCGAGGATAGGCAGCAGTGCTGAAAATTCGCGGCGGTTCAATTCGCTCTTCATGTAGCCCTCACATTTCGGCAGTCATGGTAGGAATCCGCGGTCGGGGATTGCAAACGGCATCCTCATGCACGACCGGCGAACTCGCGGGTCTCCGTGTTGACTTTCACCTTCTCGCCTTCCTTCACGAAGAAGGGCACGCGGATCTCCAGCCCGGTTTCGAGCTTGGCAGCCTTGGTCACAGAGCCTGAGGCTGTGTCGCCGCGTGTGGCCGGCTCGGTGTACGTCACCGCCAACTCCACCTGCGTGGGCAGGCGCAGCCCGATCGGGTTGCCGTTGTATTTGTCGATCTGCAGGATGACGCCTTCGAGCAGAAAATCCAGCGCGTCGCCGAGCTTGTCCGGCGTGAGCGTGAGCGTGTCGAAGGTGGTCTGGTCCAGGAAGTACGAGCCGTCCGAGTCGGAATAAAGATAAGAAGCCTCGACGGTGTCGAGATCGGGCTCCTTAAACTTGTCGCTGGCCTTGAAGGTTTTGTCGAAGACGGCGCGGGTGAGCAGGTTGCGCATCTTGAGCCGGACCAGCGTCTGGCCGCCGCGCGCGGTAGGCGTGGAGACCTCCACGTCGATGCAGTAGTAAGGAGTGTTTTCGAACTCGAAAAACATCTTGCGCTTGATGTCGATGGCTTCTAGTAGGGCAGGCATAGGTTTCTCTGATCAGGATAGCAGTCCCGGAGCGGAGTTAGCGGTTAGCGGTGTTAGCGGTGTTAGCGGAGTTCGCGGAGTTAGCGGAGCTAGGAACCCTGGCACTCAGCATTTCAGCCCCGTGCCCCATCCATTCGCCGCCGGGGTCCCCGCGGACAGGTCTTGGTCCGTGGGGTGGTGTCTGGCGAATGGGTGGGAAAGCACGAACCCCGCAGTCTTGCTGACTCCGCTAGCTCCGCTAATACCGCTAACTCCGCTCACTCGCTACTTTGCTTCCCCCGCAAACGCGTCCGCCTCTTTGTTGAGTTCGTCCGGCGTAACGGTGCGCGGGTAGATCACAACCCGATACC
>JBAUCP010000883.1:0-2896 GCA_049677625.1 Occallatibacter sp.
AAGAGGAACTGGTTGGGATACTTCGCCTGTCCCAGCTTCTCGATCTCCTCCAGTTTCCCCTTGCGCAACTCGAACAGATTGCGCTCAAACTCCGAATCGAACACGGCGTTTCCTTTTCAAAAAGCTCATCGAATGCCCAATCGCCAGTATAGCTGCTGCTCTCTGCGTGACTTACCGTCGATTGTCCCCTTCAGACCGCCGGCGGAAACTTTTCCGATTTCGCAGCAGTCTATTCTTGCGGGGGATTACTCGTGAACACTCGCCTGGGCGCACTTCTTCTGCTGGCAATCGCCGCTTCCACGATCCCATCCTGGGCCTCAACTCTGCCTCCTTCCTGCGGCGACGAAAACACCGTCCTCGATGTCACCGCTCATAAGAACGGAGTCGTTACTACTGTGCCCGAGGCAGGCATGGCAAAGGTCTATTTCATCGAGAATGCAGATAAGGATGCACTGCCCGTCACCACACGCGTGGGAATCGATGGAATGTGGGTGGGAGCCAACAAGGGCAGCTCCTACTTCGGTTATACGGTGCCTCCCGGCGAGCACCACGTGTGTGTAGATTGGCTGCTTGATCGCCGGTACATCAAAGACGCTCCCCAATTCGACCTCTTCACGGCCGAGGCGGGGAAGGTTTATTACTTCGAAGTAAGGGTGGAATGGAAACCGCACGAATACGCTCCGGGGAAACTGAGTCCTGGCGGAGACATGGATTTAGAGCTGCGTCCAGTGAATGAAGATCAGGGTAAATACATGGTCTTCAGCTCGAAGCTGAGCACATCGACCCAGAAAAAGTAGCCCAGCCCATTTCGCATGCCGGCGTGCACTTCGTGTATAACCACGATGGATGCCCTTCCATAACCCCATTCCCGGCTCCGAACAGCGCGGCAAAGCGGCGAGTATGGTGGACGCGATTGTCCAGGCCGAGAAGATGATCCAGATTGCCTTCGTGCTGCCCTGCGCCGCATTCATCGGCTGGCTGGGCGGCGCCTGGCTCGACAAACACCTGCACCAGTCGTGGATATCGCTGGTGGGCATCGTGTTCGGCGGCGTCTCCGGGCTGGTCTACGTGGTGCGGATGGCGGTGACGGCGGCTAAACAGGTGGATGGCGGCGATGCAGAGAACGGAAAGGGAAGCACAGACACGCGATCATGACGGAAGAAACCCAAACGCTGGCCAGCCTGACGAACGAGGGTCTTGAGGCTCTGCTGCGGCGCGCGATTCGCATCACGTTGATTCTGGGACTGCTGGCGGCGCTGGTGGTGTGGAAGGCCTCAGGATGGCGCAATGCCGCCATGCTGGCCACGGGAACCCTGATTTCAGCGGCAAGCATCGTGGAGTGGCAGCGGCTCGTCCGGTTCATCAACGCCAAGATGGACCAGAAACAGGCGCCGCGCGGCGCGGGGCTGGCGTTTCTGTTCTTTGTCCTCAGGCTGATCGTTTTTGCAGGGGCCATTTATGGTAGCCTGAAGTGTTTCCAGGGTTCGGTGGCGGCGCTTCTTTGCGGTCTTGGCCTGGCGGTTCTGGCTATGGTCTGGGAGGCGGTTCGCCTGCTCCGCAACTGAGGGCCATCCGATCTTAGCCAGTCCACGCTGCCCTGAAACAGAAAGACTTAAGTCTCAATGCCGGAATTGTTTGGACTTACCCACTTTGTGAACGCGCTGCTTCGCGGCGTCGAGATCAAGCTCTATGGAGCTGTCGGAATCGATGCGGTGGAAGCGGCGCATCGAGCCTACAAGGTGAACGCGGCGCTGGCGCTGGAACTGCTGGTGGCCGCGGGCCTGCTGCTGTTTTTCTTCATCGTGCGCAGCAGCCTGTCCGTCGAAAAGCCGGACGCGGCGCAACAGATCGCCGAGATGATCCACGAGGGCGTGGGCGGACTGGGCGACCAGATCATCGGCCATGGCTATGAGCGCTTCCAGGCCTTCGCCACCTGCATCCTGCTGTTTGTGCTGCTCAACAACTGTCTCGGCCTGATTCCAGGCGTGATTACGCCGACGAGCCGGCCCGAGGTTCCGCTGGGCATCGCGGTGCTCACGTTTCTCTATTACAACTTCCACGGTGTACGCGTGCAGGGGCCCATCGGCTACCTGAAGCATTTCATGGGGCCGCTCTGGTGGCTGGCGCCGCTCCTGTTCCCCATCGAGATTGTTTCGCATCTTGCGCGCATGATGTCGCTCACCATCCGTCTTTACGCGAACATGTTCGCGAGCGACCTGCTCACGCTGGTGTGGTTTTCGATCATCCCGTTTGCGGTTCCCTCGATCTTTCTGGGGCTGCACTTCGCGGTTTCGGTGATCCAGGCATTCGTCTTCATGCTGCTGACCATGATTTATCTGTCCATGGCGGTTGCGCACGAACACTAAGAACAGCTGCTAGCTTCTAGCCTCTAGCTCCATCTTGCTCTGGAGAAACAGAATGATTGAGCAGGCTAAGTTGCTGGCATTTGCACGGAAAAGCTAGAAGCTGAAGGCTAGAAGCTAGTAGCTGCATCACCAAGATTCCGCCGGAGAGCGCTTCCGCTTCGGGCAAACGGACGGCCGCGAGCGTGAGGGGGCCAAAGGCATCTTCAGGATCGTCTCTGAAGATGCCGGCACGGTGAGCCTCAACCACCCACTGGCAGCCAATTCAAAGGGAAGCTGGAGAACTATGCGGAAACTTCAATATCTGTTTACGGTCCTGTCGGCGCTGTGCTTCGCGGTTCCGGCCTTTGCGCAATCCGGCGGCGCGCCTGCCGTCAGCCTGGTTCCCATCGGCGCCGGCCTGGCGATGGGTCTTGCCGCCGGCCTGTGCGGCCTGGGACAGGGCAAGGCAGTCGCCTCGGCAACTGAGGCTCTGGCTCGCAACCCCGGAACCCGCCCCGGCATCATGCTGTTCCTGGTGCTCGGCCTCGCAT
>JBAUCP010000884.1:0-3742 GCA_049677625.1 Occallatibacter sp.
GCCCCTTCCAGAGCGAAACCAGAGTTAGTGCGGCCTGTTAAGCATCGTGCAAGGTCGCCGCCCCCTGGTGGTCGCGCCGACTTCAATGCAGCGGCTTCGGGATACAGTCACTCTGGTTCCGCTATAGACCAAACTTTGCCGCTTACTTCTTCTTGGTGCTCGTGGCCTTGTAGGAAGAACTCACCTTTTGTCCAGCCTGGGCCAGGATGCCGGCTACCTCACCGGCATAGGGGCCGGTCGGCGCCAGGTCAAGATACTTCTGGTAGGCCGCGGTGCAGTCATCGGGCAGAACGATCCGGTTGGTCTTGGGATCGATGGTGGCGTTCTCGACCAGTCCCTGGCCCTTGATGTAGTAAAGAATCGCATCGTTGGGATCGATCTTGATGGCCTCGTCGGCTGCCGCAACCTGCGCGGCCGTGTTGTGCTCCTGGAAGAAGATCACAGACTCGTTGCGCAGGTGAAGCGACGCGCGCGTGGGGTCGGCCTTGGCGGCAGCGTCATAAGCGGCGTTGGCCTCGGGAACCTTGCCGGTGCGCGCGTACACCTCGCCCAGCCCGGCCTGCGCCACGCCGATCACTTCCATCCTCGGCTTCTTTGACGCGGTTTCAAGATCGACGGCCTTCTTGTAAGAAACGATGGCGTCGTCGTACTTCTTTTCGCCGGACTGCGCGTAGCCCAGGTTGTCCCACAGCAGCGCCTCGTCGGGTTTGGCGTCCGTGTCCTTGGTCATCATGCTGTCGATGTCGGCGTACTTGGCCGCACGAATCTCCGCGGTCTTGGCGTCGACATCCGCCCTGGCGGCCGACGCGCCCAACTGCTGCGCGGCCGTTGCCGGAGCGCTGTCGACATCTTTCTTGTCCTCGGCCACTACCTTGAGATCGGAGTTGAGGTGATTGATGACCACGTTCGCCTTCAAGGCATCGGCGTTGGCCTTCTTCAGGTCCTCGAGCTGCTTCTTCTGGTCCGCGGGCATCTTGTCGATGTATTCCTGGCGCGACATGTCGAGGTCCGCGGCAACATCCGTGCCGGAGACAATCTTCACGTTTGGCAGATCGTCCACCATCTTGCCCGCCGGCGTGTCTGGAGCGCGATAAACGGCCATGTAGGTGCCGGGTGCGGCCTCGCCCGAATAGTCGCCGTTGGCGTTAACCGGGAAGGTGAACTTGAGCGTGTTGCCGCCGTCGGAGGAAAGGCTCACCGAGCCGTTGCCCTGGGCCTCGCCAGTGGGATTGGTTACGTGTCCGTGAACCTTGCCCGTGGCTTCCGGGGCTGGCGCGGCTGTTGCCGCGGGTTGCTGTGCGAAGGCGGGCAGAAGGGCAAATGCCAGCAGGCCGGCCGCGGCGGACAGGCTCAGCCAAAGCGAAAGTTTGCGTTTCATGTTCTTCTCCTTGAGAGCGGCGCTGGCTTGCGGAGCCCGCGAGCTCAGAAAACTTGTCAATTCATGGCAGAACCAACGTTAAATCCAAGCGCAGGCCCTCGACAAGAGGGGAGTATCACGGAACGCAGCACCCGCAACGCAAATTGCCTTCGCGCCGCATCTCTTCGGTGGACGATGAAAGCGGCCGCCGGGTTGCATGGCGGGCTGGACGAGAGCACGGCTGCCGAACTACGGCGGATCAATCAGGGCACCCCCGCCAGTCCGGCCGTGGTGGCGCGCGTCATAAAATGGGGTCATGGCGATAACGATTCGTCCTGCAACTGCCGAGGATGTTCCGCAGATACTTGCCTTTATCCGGGCCCTGGCCGTGTACGAGCGCGCGCCCGACGCGGTGGTGGCCACCGAGGAGGGACTGCTGCGCGACGGCTTTGGGCCGCGCCCGTTTTACGAGTGCCTGATTGCAGAGCACGACGGAAAGCCGGCCGGTTTTGCCTTGTATTTCTTCAATTACTCCACCTGGGTGGGCCGGCCCGGCATTTATCTCGAAGATCTGTTCGTGCACCCGGAGCTGCGCGGCCTGGGCATCGGCAAGGCGCTGCTCAAGCGCGTGGCCGCCGCGGCGCTCGAGAACGGCTGCGAGCGCTTGCAGTGGGCGGTTCTGGACTGGAATACCCCGGCAATCGACTTTTACGCGGCCATGGGTGGCGAGTTCCTGGACGAGTGGCGCAATGTGCGCGTGAGCGGCGATGCACTGGCGCGGCTGGCCGTTTCCGATGCCGAGGGTGCCCCATCCTTTCGTCGTTCTTCAGACGAAAGGGTGGGAGAGCACGATTCTCACCTGACCGCTCCGAAAACGGAGACCGCACCGTGAAGATTCGCGTGATCGGCGGCGGGCTCGCCGGACCCGAGGCGGCGCTGACCGCGGCCCGCCTGGGCTGCGAGGTGGATCTCTACGAGATGCGCGCCATGGTGGACGGCAAGCCGCGCCTGACGCCCGCGCACCAGACTACCGACTTCGGCGAGCTGGTCTGCTCCAACTCGCTCAAGAGCGAGTCGCCCAACACCGCGCCGTGGCTGCTCAAGCAGGAGATGCGCCGCAGCGGTTCCGCTCTGCTGCGCCTGGCCGACGAGACGGCTGTTCCTGCAGGCCACGCGCTGGCCGTGGACCGCGTGGAGTTCTCGCGGCGCATCTCGGAGGCCATTGCGGCGGAGCCGGCCATCCGCGTGATCCGCGAAGAGGTGACGAGCCTTGCCACGGAATCCATCCGAGATCAGGACAGCACGAAGTGCACCATCGTAGCGACCGGCCCGCTTACATCGGATGCGCTGAGCGCGGAGATTGCGCGCCTCACCGGCTCCAGCCATCTGGCGTTTTACGATTCCATCTCCCCCATCGTCGATGCCGAAACCATCGACATGGAGCGCGTGTACTTTGCCGCGCGCTGGGACAAGGGCACGGCCGACTACATCAACTGCCCCATGGACCGCGCCGAGTACGACCGCTTCTTTGACGCTCTGGTCGAGGCCGAGGCGGCGGAGGCAAAGGACTGGGAGAAGCTCGATTACTTTGAGAGCTGCCTGCCCATTGAAATCCTGGCTCGCCGCGGGCGCGATACGCTGCGCTACGGGCCCATGAAGCCCGTGGGTCTGCGCGATCCGCGCACCGGCAAGACGCCCTGGGCGGTAGTGCAACTGCGCAAGGAGAACCTGCGCGCCGAGAGCTACAACCTGGTGGGCTTCCAGAATCATCTCAAGTTCGGCGAGCAGGCGCGCGTGTTGCGGCTGATTCCGGGCCTTGAAAACGCGCGCTTCCTGCGCTACGGCCAGATTCACCGCAATACTTATATTTGCGCGCCGGCGCTGCTGGATGAGACGCTGCGCCTGAAAAAAGCGCCGGCGATCCTGTTTGCCGGGCAGATTTCGGGCGTCGAGGGCTACACGGAATCCATCGCCACGGGCTTGCTGGCGGGGATTTACGCGGCCGCTCTGGCGCGCGGCGAAGAGCCCGTGCCGGTGCCGCGCGCATCGGCGCTGGGGTCGCTGGTGCATTACATTACCCACGCCGATCCGAAGGATTTTCAGCCCGCCAATATCACCTTCGATTTGCTGGAGCCGCTCGAAGAGGAGCTGCGAAAAAAGGTGCGCGACAAGAAGGAGCGGCACCGGCTGGTGTGCGAGCGGTCGCTGGCGGCATTCGATGCGTGGCGGGCGCAGAGTTTGTTCATGCAGGTGTAGCCATGGCTTCGCAGCGCCGCAACGTCGTTTTCTCCATTCTCTTCGTCGTCTTCGGCGGGCCGGGAATTTTGCTGGTCTATCTTCCGCTGTGGATGATGCGCGTCCGCGTGCCGCCGAGCGAACCTGCCT
>JBAUCP010000885.1:0-3458 GCA_049677625.1 Occallatibacter sp.
GAAGCCGTTCGATTGATAGATGAGGCTCTTCGGCGGAGCCGGCGCGTCGAAGCGCGTGAAGGTGGAATAGTCAAAATCATCGCCGAGATAAGCCGGGAAAGGGGACGCAGCAGCGCCGGACTGCGCCGCAGCCAGACAGCACGGGAGCAGACAGGCTGCCGAGAACAGGCAAACTCTCGCGATCTGTCGCAAATTCAGGGGCACGGTGAACTGGTACGACCTCGGACGATGCAATGCAAAACCCTCCACATGAACCTAATTAATCCAGGAAACCGGCGTGATGCTCGGATTCGATGAGCAATAAAACAAAGACTGCAAACGGGTGTGAGATAGCACACATCACCTATAGATTCCTCAGTCAACCCGTCCGCCCCTCAGCGTTGTGAAGTCGCAAAAGTCCCTATAGAGCCGCAGGCCGTCTTTCCAGATGAACTTTGCCGGCCTCGTCGTGGCTGACTACGAAGTCATACGGCTGGCCGTCCTGTTTGGCGTTCTTGATGGTGATGCTCTTCCATGCCGCCGGCAGGACTGGCGCGTAAACCGGCTTCAAGCCCCGATCGGTTAAACGCAAGCCGCTGAAGCCGTAGAGGAAGTTTTCCAAAAAACCGCCGCTGACACAGAGAATGTATAGATGGTTGTTCCCTGGGGTCTCGCTCCTCACGTTGAAGGGAGGTTTCAGAAATGGCCCATTACTAAATTTCAGCCTTTTGTACGACTCTTCCGCGTCCCCAACCGCCGACGCGTCGATACTGAGGATGACGGGAACCATATCGTTGATGCCGTTTGTATTCGGGGTAAGATCGGATAGGGATTTGACAGCGAAGTTATAGTCATTCCGCCGAACTTCACTGCTCATGGCAAGATCGAGGGGCGGATAGGACAGCCACGAAAGCGAGCTGCCCATCCAGGATTTCTGGGTGTGGAGAGCGGTCTCATCGAAATCCAGGTGACGCTGCTCCTTCTCAGAAAAAGGAATGTGCATTTTCTCCGCGATCTCCGCCCATTGCGCATCGGGCGGTTGCCCCACCACGCCCGCAGCCGCCACAGCGGCTCGTAGCGCCTTTTGAGTCACGGCATTTGTGAACGAGTCGTTCGAGACGTCGTTATAAATCTCATCGCCCGAACAGACATGCAAAATTTCATAGCGGTCCTTTTCGCGGTTGTACGTGACGCGGCTGGTCAGGAACTCCGCGGTCTCACGAATGACCTTGTACCCGTAATCGCGTAACCAGGCCGTATCGCCGGTCGCCAGATAATACTGCCACTGACTGATGACAATATCGCCGTCGAGGTGCATCTCACGAGCGCCAATCGGAACAAAGTTGTGGTCTGTCGACTCGATACCCTTCTGCGGGTCGGACTCCCATGGATACATTGCTCCGCGGTAACCGTATGCCTTGGCGCGTGCTTCGGCAGCGGGCAGAGTGCGGTATCGGAACATGGCCAGCGACTTTGCCCGTTCGGGGTGAAGCAAGACCAGAGCAGGAAGATCCCAGGAGTCGCTGTCCCAGAAGACGTGACCCCAGTAGTTGGGACTTAGACCGCAACCTTCCATCGCCCAGGTAGTATTCACCGTGGAATTCTCGTACAGGTAAAAGAGGTCGGAGTGAATGACCCGCTGAGTCTCGGGATCGTCGTCCACGACGATGTCGGATTCCCAGAGCCCATGCCATGCCGACTGGTGTTTGGCAAGCAGCGCGTCAAGGCCTTCGCCGCGCGCCTCTTTCGCCCAGTCGATTACCGAACTTTTCAAGTCTCCTGCCGAGCTTTTTAAGTCTCCCCAATTTTCTTGCGAGGCGGCGACATATTTCGTAAATGTATATGTCCGTCCACGCTCGACCCGTAAGGCGACTTCAATGGATGCAAGCTGCGAAGATTCCTGCCGCTTGGACTCGGTGACTGCGGCGCCGGTAGGCAGTTCGATGGCAGCCGCCTCCGCAATCTGTGGGCCGTCGACGGCACGGCCAGTAATCCAAATAACCCGCTGAACCTCGCTGACGCCAGAGGATTGGATATTGACGTAGCCGGGGTACCATTCTGCTCCCCGTTCGGGCGCCGTGGGATCGGAGAGTCGAATCTGCGCTTCCGCCTCAGCTTCGGCTTCCCTCAAATCTGCGGACGGAACCGCTGCCAATGGAAAGCGGTGGGCGGGCGCAGGGTGCGGCCGCAAGGTGAAGCGCAAGCGCACAGTCCCGGTAAAATCCGGCGTCAGGCTCAGGCTGGTGACCCCAACGTGTGTTGCATCTTCGCTCACAAAGGTGGTCACCGCAACACGGGTCGCATGGCCGCTGGATGCAAAAACATACTGCGTGCTGAGGACCCCATCGTACATTTGCAGGGTCTGCCGATAATCACGAAAGCTGTCAGCGGAGACCGGGGTGGCATTGAGCCAGGCAGCGCCGTCGAAATAGTCCAGTTCCGCCCAGCTCGGTAGCGCCGCGGGACGCGGCACGTCGCCCGGCGTATAGTCCTTCACTCCCACCATGAAACTCAACGTCGGGTCGGTGCCGCGCAACGAACTGCTCGTGGTGAAAAAGCCATTGGCAAGATAGGTGGGGAAGTAGAGATTGAAATTTTCCTTAGTCGCTGTTAGATCGAAGCTGGGCGCTGTGGCAGCGAGGATTTCTGGAGCGAGGAAAAGAAGAAACAACAAGACGATAAGAGAGCACGTCTTTATCATTTAAGTACTCCGAACCTCAGCGTGGATATCGATGCTTCATGGCAGGGAAACCATCCCTGTCGAGAACCGGCATTGAAGGCGAAAATCGGCGCCCGCGCGAAGATTGCTGACTCTGCGACGCGCGCCGAAAGGTCGGGAGCTCATACGGACGTCCAATCCGAATAAGCTCCCGCTGGTTAGATTGCAACCTGACAAAACGCGCAGCGCTTAGAACGAGAGGGTCATTCCCAGCTGGCCCATCCGCGGCAGAAAGTCGCTGCTGATCACTCCGAAGCTGCTATCCGGCTGATTGGTGTCCGGGGGTTGATAGTTCACGTGGTTGAAGATGTTGAAGAAGCTGGCCTGGAATTGCAGTTGCATGTGCTCGGCCAGGTGGACCGACTTGGCAAACGTCATATCCCAGTCCTGATAGCGCGGCCCATAGATATGGCCTGCTCCAACCGTGGCGTTGCCGAAGACGAATCCGACCGGCTGCGTGAAGCAGGTCGTCTGGAACCATTCGCTGGTGGTATGAGGATTGACAGGAGACGCGCAGTTGTAATTGGCGCGCTGCCCGCCATTCTGGGGCAGCAGGTATTGGGAGCTCGCGCTCATCAGCAGAGGCGCGCCGGAGCGGAAGTTGGTAATGCCGCTGATCGACCACCCGCCCACGATGTCGTCTTCCAGGTCAGAGACCGAGTTGGCGAACTTTTGCCCGCGTCCGAACGGCAGCGTGTAGACGTAGGTGAGGGTGACGACATGCGGGTAGTTGTTATGTTGCCAGCCAGCCGTGTCCAGC
>JBAUCP010000886.1:0-5417 GCA_049677625.1 Occallatibacter sp.
GCGCTGTAGACGATCGCGACCACCGCCGCCAGCAGCAGCCAGGCGTTGTTCACCATGCCCGCCCAGCCCAGCATCACCAGCGCGCACGACAACTGCATTGGATTTGCACAGTAGCGATAGATGCCGCTTGAAACCAGCCTCACCGGCGGATCGTAGGGGATGGGCGTTCCCAGCCCTCGCTCGGCAAACTCCATCACCGCGCCCACTCCCGGCAGCGCGAGAATGGCCAGTGCCTGGAGTCCAAGCTGCCTTTGCCAGCCCGGCATCTCGACGAGCGGAGCCCAGCCGCGGCCAGGGCGAAGCGTGAACACCAACTGCGGCACAAGATACAGAAAGAGCATTCCGGCAACCGCCACCTGCATCGCTGCACGTGCGCGCAGATGCGTATTGTCCGCAGTCCAGCGCGCAATGCACAGCGCCGGCACAAGCACCATCAGCACCGCCACACCTTCGCCACCAAGCCACACCGGCCTCGGAGAGAACAGCGGACCGAAGAGATGCGGCATCAGAAGCACATCCAATGCAGTCAGCAATGCCGCGCTCCAGCCGATGGCAAGACTGTCCAGCGCAATCTGCGGCAGAATTCCCCACCACACAATCCATCCGAAATAGAGTTCGAGCGGCATTCCGCAAAACACCGCTCCGCCCGGCGCAAAACTCCACCAGCGTGCATGCGCATTCAAAAGCTCCACCAGCGGCAAGCTTCCCGCAACCCACAGCGCGCCCAGCAGGCACGCAGGAAACATTCTCGGCTGTCTGTGCCGCAAAAGGCCGATTGTTGCCGTGAACGCGATTGGAAAGTAGAGCGCGGTGACGCCCATCCAGATAGCGTAGGTCATTGCATGTCCCCGGCCGGAGTCGCGTTGGCTTCAATCAGAAACTTCGCCGCCTCGTGCACCGCGAAGCGCTCCCACGGCCCGAAGTACCACGCCGGATCGAGCTGCCTCTCGAAATGCACGCGCCACATTACTCGCGTATGCGCCGCATCCATGGCCGTCCACTTCACCTCCGAGCTGTCCCAGCGCAGCCACTGCGTCAGCTTGCTGCCGTCGCTCACGGTTTCAAAGCGCACATAACCTGGCCGCCGCTCTGCTACTCGCATCACCAGGTCTCCCGGCGGATCGCCCTCCGCGCCGGCGAAGTGAATCGTGCGCATTGCGCCTGCGTCGAGCCCCTGCCCGTACGCCTCAAGCGGCCGGGGAAAGCCAATGCGCAGAAACACGGGCAGCTCCGCATGAACGTCCGGGCTCTGCGCCAGCGCAGCTTCCACCGCATCTGCCGGAGCGTCCACGATTCTCGTAACCTCGACCGACTGCGCCCGGTTCCACGTCAACCGCGGAACCACTCCCTCGAGACACATGGGCAGCAACACCAGTGCAATGCAGCCAACGGTTGCGCCGCGATTCATGCGTCGCGAGTCGATCACCGCGCCGATACCGCAGCCCACCAGATAAAACAACGGCGACGCCATCAGGATGCACAGATAGCCTTCGCCCAACAGCGGCGCAACGATCAGCATAGCCAGCGTGATGCCTTTGACTATGCCGCCCGTCACCGTCTTTGCCTTCGGCGTCAACGCGATGAGGATTCCAAGCACGGCAGGAATTCCGAGAAACATCGCGGAGGTATGTCCGAGGCTCTCATGCATCAAGAACTTGTAGAGAACAGCTCCGGCCGTAAACGCGACAATGAACCCAATCACCATCCACTGCTGCGGCAGAATCTTCGCTTTTGTTTTCCGCGTCTCGCTCATTCGCGTCTCCTTTCGCTCTCAATCCGCGCGGCTTTCAGCCAGCAGTTCTGCATCGCGCAGCAGCGCCAGCACCTTCGATCGAATCGGCTTCAGCACCGGCAGCCTGGCCAGCGCGAGCAACTTCAGCGTCAGGCTCAGCGCTCCGTCTGCCAGCCTTCGCGTCCGCTGCTGCCCCGGCGACTCGTCGTAAAGGAACATCACCAAAAGCCCCATCTGCAGCGCCCACAACGCAATCGGGAGCAACTGCGCCAGATCCTTCGGCATCCGCTCGGCGGCAATCGCCTGCTCGAAGATCGCCACGCTCCGGCGCCTGATCTCCGCGGTGCCTTTTCCCAGGCACGAAAGCGGATGGCGCGGCTCGCCGGTATACCGGAACACCACGCCGAGCAGCCCGCGATCGTCCTTCGCAAGGTCGAGCTTGGTGTGCATCGCGGCAGCGAGACGCGTCTTCAAGTCCTTGCTCGCGGCAAAGACCTCGCCGCAAATTCGTTCCTGTTCGGACTGAACAATCTCGTAGTAGGCCTGAATGATCGCTTCCTTGCCGGGGAAGTAGTAGTAAGCGGCACTCTTCACCACGCCGGCCTCTTGGGCTACGTCCAGCATGGTTGTTGCCTCGAACCCCTTGTCGCGAAACAGCTTGAGCGCGCAGGTAAAGATGTGGAGCCGGGTCTGCTCGCCCTTCTCCGTTGAAGGCTCGTTTTTGACCATGGTCAAATCATGCACGCTTCACATCTCCAGGTCAAGCAAAATTTTGAACGCGGTCTATTTTCGAGATTCCGGACCGTCCAGCCTGCTCTCAACCCGCCCTCAGGCGAATGCGGAAGCCGCCGAGCGCCTTTTGCCGTAAAATTTGCTTATGACTGACCGCATGTCGCTGACCCTCGCCCAGGCCGACCCCGAGGTCGCCGCCGCTATTGACCAGGAAACCCTCCGCCAGCACGAGGGGCTGGAGATGATTGCCAGCGAAAACTTCGTCTCCGAGGCAGTGCTCGAAGCGGCCGGCTCCATCTTCACCAACAAATACGCCGAGGGCTATCCCGGCCGCCGCTACTACGGCGGCTGCGAATACGCCGACGTGGTGGAGAACCTGGCCCGCGACCGCGCGCGCCAGCTCTTCGGCGGCGAGCACGTCAACGTGCAGCCGCATTCAGGCTCGCAGGCCAACGCCTCAGCCTTCGCCGCGGTCCTGCAGCCCGGCGACACCATCCTCGGACTCGATCTCTCGCATGGCGGCCATCTCACCCACGGGCACAAGCTCAGCTTCAGCGGCAAGCTCTATCGCACCACGTTCTATCACGTCCGGCGCGACACCGAGACCATCGACTACGACGAAATGGAAGCCACCGCCGAGCGCGAAAGGCCCAAGGCCATCATCGGCGGAGCCAGCGCCTACCCGCGCCTGTGGGACTTCGCGCGCATGCGCCAGATCGCCGACAAGGTGGGCGCGGTGTACATCTTCGACATGGCCCACATCGCCGGCCTGGTGGCCGGCGGCGTTCATCCATCGCCCGTGCCGCACGCGCACATCACTACCACCACCACGCACAAGACCCTGCGCGGCCCGCGCGCCGGCCTCATCCTCTGCGGCGCCGATCTCGAAAAGGCCATCGACAAGGCCGTCTTCCCCGGCCAGCAGGGCGGCCCGCTCATGCACATTGTCGCCGCCAAGGCGGTGGCGTTCGCTGAAGCGCTGCGCCCTGAGTTCCGCACCTATGCCGCGCAGATCGTCTCCAACGCCAAAGCACTTGCTGAGGCCTTGCAGACGGCAGGGTTCCGGCTGGTTTCGGGCGGCACCGACAATCACCTCTTGCTCGTCGATGTCTTTGAGAAGGGCATCCTCGGCTCTGAAGCGGAAGCTGCTCTGGGCAAAGCCGGCATTACCGTCAACAAGAACTCCATCCCCTGGGACACCAATCCGCCGCTCAAGCCCTCCGGCATCCGCGTGGGCACGCCTGCGCTCACCACGCGCGGCATGAAGGAGCCCGAGATGCGCCGGATCGGCGCCTGGATCGCCAAAGCGCTCGACCAGCGCAACGACGATGCGGCTCTCGAGCGCATTCGCGGCGAAGTGGCAGAAATGGCCAACCAGTTCCCGCTCTACGCCTGGCGACGGGCGCCGGTCGCCGTTCACGCCTGAGGCGCAACCTGGTAGCGCCCTGACTATGCCCGGTTTTGAAAGGGCACGGCTTCTCGGGGTGATCTTCAGCCGTGCCGCAAATCGAGCAAAACAGTGCGGGTTTCAGCCCCCAAGGGAATCTCGCCGCCCAGATTGCGACACCACGCACAACCTGATTTTCAATTGCCGTGTCTAATCCTTCGTGGTTAAGATGATCGAGCCTCACCGCACGCGCAGCACGACGCGCCCGGTGAGGCGGTACTCAAGGAGGAAAAATCATGCGTCCAACGCAGATTGCTTTAGCCGCACTGCTTCTGGCCTCTGTGCCGGTATTCGCTCAGCATGGAGCGCCACACGCTCCACCGGCGCATGGGCCCAGCGCATTTCACGGCACTCCCAAAACCTACGAACCCAATCACAACTTCAGTGACAAGGACGGTCATCCCGCCGCGCCGCACGTGGATGGCAGAAAGTGGGTTGGCCACGACACCGGCCCCGCCGATCCTCACTATCATCTTGACAATCCCTGGGAGCATGGCCACTTTACCGGAGGCTTTGGTCCCAGTCATCGCTGGCATCTGGCCGGCGGCGGGCCTGGCCGCTTCTGGTTCAACGGCTGGTACTGGAACGTGGCCCCTTACGACGTGGGCTACTGCGACGGCTGGCTCTGGGACTCGGACGACATCATCATCTACGAAGACCCCGATCATCCGGGCTGGTATCTCGCTTACAATGTGCGCCTGGGCACTTATGTGCACGTCGAGTATCTCGGCATGTGATAGCTGCGAGCCAGCGCGAACGAGACGATACAAGGGGCGGCTCGCAGGAGCCGTCCCTTTTTTGGTGATTGCCGATCAGCGGGTATCCGGCGGCACCGATCTGCCGGCAGATTGCAACAGCTTCTAAGTTCCACTGCAGGAACAGCCAACAGCACCTTGCAACTTAGACAAACAAGAGCAATTTTATGCTCGCCGCACAAGAGGAATCGAGCGCAAAATGAGTCATGCCTCGCAAAATTCATCAGCCCGGTTTTTGGGAACGAATCAGGCCTAACGTCGAATGGGAGATCGTTAAGTGGTGTCTCCAACTTGGAGGCCCAGTGATTCTCGCGACAGCCATCAGGTTCTACTACAAACTGCGACACCTCCCGCCCGATTGGGTGGTAATTGCAGGGATGTTCTTGGTCGGATTCGGACTGTTTGTCTTTGCTATTTGGCTGACTACACGCCGAAGGCGTACCCTGACCGATCGCGAAATGGATGAAAAACTTGAGCAAGCTCGCAAGGAAATGAGGGACGAGGTAACGACAATAATCGAAACACAGCTTAAAGAGAAAGGAGAAAAGAGTGGTGTTGATACCTTTCCGGAACCGACCACTCTTCCTGTCGTTGATTCGCTAGCCAGTTCGCTACTGCCACTGCAGCGAGAGGCAATTTTACTTTCAATGCGTCTGCTAAGCTTCATAGAAGCGTGAACGGCCGGGCAGAAGTCTGACATTTTAGACCGGGCACATCCCTGACAGTTTTTCCTTATTAGGAAGGCTTTTGT
>JBAUCP010000887.1:0-3997 GCA_049677625.1 Occallatibacter sp.
AGCACGCCGATTACGACCGTGATGAATTGCTTGCAAAGATCCTCTGTGATCGCAAAGTCATATTTGAGGAATTCAGCTGAGTTTTCTACCAGCACAAAATGCCCCCTTTCCAAAGGAACAACCAATAAATGAGGTAGGTTCACACGGTGTTCGCAAATTCTTATATCTCCAGTCCTTGGAGAATCAACTTTTTCTTGATACTGTAACAGCCTGGGCCGCTCTTTTTAGGTCCCGCAAAAGCGAGGAATTCCTTTCGGCATTGAATCTCGACCCACAACCGCAGCAGTCCTCGCCCGGCTTCACTTCGGCGGCTGAACAGAATCCACCCCATCCACGCCTGCGCCTTCATCGCGCCTTTGCCAGCCGTTATCTTCCCGACGCGCGCGACGTTATTGTCTATCTACCGCCGGGATACGATCAGCACTCCGAGCGCACTTACCCCGTCCTCTATCTGCACGACGGCCAGAACCTCTTTGACGGCCGCACCTCGTTCATCCCCGGCCGCACCTGGGCTGCGCGCGAGCAGGCGGACGCAGCCATCCAGGCAGGTGAAGTCGAACCGCTCGTCATCGTTGGCATCTACAACGCTGGCGACCGCCGACTGGCCGAGTACACACCTGACCGCGACTGGCAGATGGGAGGCGGCGAAGCAGCCAGCTACGGCCTGCTGCTCACCCGCGAGCTCATGCCCTGGATCGCGGAGCGCTACCGCGTCCGCACCGGGCGCGAATCGACCGGCCTCGGCGGCTCGTCGCTCGGCGGCCTGGTGACACTTTATTTAGGGCTTCGCCATGCGGAGCATTTTGGCAAGTTGGCGGTGCTTTCGCCCAGCGTCTGGTGGGACCACAAGAGCATCCTCGGCTACCTGAACGAGCACGCGCCGGAGATCTGGGAAAAGCCGCGCCTCTGGCTCGATGTAGGCGACGCCGAAGGCCGCCGGACGCTCGACAACGCCGAGCAGCTCAACCGCCGGCTTATCGCCAACGGCTGGAAGTCCGGCGAAACGCTGCACTTCGAGCGCGTGGCCGGCGGCACCCACGACGAGGCAAGCTGGGCTGTGCGGGTCAGACCGATGCTCAAGTTTCTTTTTCCGGCGAGTTGAAGCAGCCGCGATCCGCGGGCAACCAGCGATTGGACAACAATTCCATTTGGGGAAGGCCGATGCGGATCACCGCCGGAGATGGACTTGCGCGTAAGAAATCCCCGCTATAGTGCATGTCTGAACGTGTCGATACACTAAAAGGAAGAGGATCTGACACTGGAAACAGCACTGGAGATTGCCGGGATCGTCGCGGAGATTGCGTTTCTTGCGCTGCTCACCCGCAGACGCGTTTACCGGTTACTGCCGATTTTTTATGCTTACATTGCATGGGGCGTCGCCAGCGACCTTGGCATGTTATGCCTCCAATATCAGCACGTTTCCTATTATCTTTATCTTCAAACCTATATCGGCGAAGTGTCGCTGGATTCGATTCTGCAATACGGAGTGCTGGTTGAATTGACCTGGGCGGTTCTGCGCCCTCTGAGAGACTCTTTGCCGCGCGGAACGCTGGTGGGAATTTCCCTGGCGCTCATTGCGCTGGGGGCTGCCACATGGCCGTTCTCTGACGCGCGAGGCTTTCTCGGATTCCCGCCCCAGTGGCATTTCCTGGCGCGTCTTCAGCAGTCGATCGCAATTCTGCGCATCCTGTTCTTTATGGCGCTCGCAGCCGGCAGTCACGTGCTCACAATCGGCTGGCGCGACCGCGAATTGCAGGTGGCAACCGGGCTCGGCTCTTTTTCTCTGGTGAGTCTGGCAGGATCGATCATACATTCTCACCAGAGACTGGGCTTGAATTATCACGTCGTAGATGTAATTGTGGCGGCCAGCTACGTCGGTACCCTGTCGTATTGGCTGATCAGTTTCGCCCGCGAGGAAGGCCGCGCCGGGAGTTCACCCCGCAGATGCGCAGCCTGCTCTTCGCACTCGCTGGGACGGCCAGCGCTCAGCGAGCCTTTCTCTTGAGCTCCGCCGGCCCCGGCGTAAAGAGAAGCGCGAGACAGTGAGGTTGACGCCCACGCCTCATAGAGCCACAGGTCCGCACAACTACCGGGTGGGCGGATTCAAGGTACAAGTGAGACAGGTGCGGTCTGCCGCGGCGGAAAACCTGGGAAGGCCGAATCCCTGCCTGAAGTCGTCGCCAATCTGGATTCGGATTGCTGTAATCCCGAAAATGCCTCAGAAAAACAGCCTGTGGACACGCGGCCCCAGATGCTTCATAACCCACACGCCAAGCTTGAAATAAGCGCAACCGATAGCCCAGAAAAGGAGATGCAAGATTCCTGCGAAAACTATGGCGATTATCGATACGAGGCAGAGCACAAGAATGCTATCGAGCGTGGCAAAAAGCCCAATGAGAGCGCGCCGCTTGAACGCACCAGGCTTCTTACCTTCGGTCGGCTGATATTCGTAGAGAACCGAGTTGTTCCTGGCGGAGTGGGCTGCCGGGTAGGTTGCTGGTGTAAGTTTGCCGGCCTTAAGGTTGGCTGGGTCATAGTTGGCAGATTTGTCTTGCAGACGCTCATAAACGGAGTGATGAAGAAGAGCGCCGTGAGGAAGCTTGCGCGGCGTGCCGCGCGGAACTCGATAGGCATCCTTGCTTAAGTCCTTGTCGTAATAGATACCGGGAATATACTCCGGTATCCACCATGGTCCCGTGAGCGAGTCATGCACCATTGACTTCTTCGGCGTTTCATAAAGATCTCTGGCAGCAGGATAAGAGGTACTTTGCCTGCCGAGAACAAGATTGACGCGATCCGGCACGAGAATTACGCCTGCTTCCTCTGCTTCGTTCAGCATCCACTCAAGTGTGATGTTCGAAAGACCGCTCTCTTCCTGCGGGTAGCTGCCGCCCACATCGGAATGCGCGCCGGCGAACCAGACCTGCACAAGATTCTGGCCCGGGTACGGTTTTCCCCAGAGATTGTCCCGGTAGAAGCAACGGCGTTCATCGATGCTGATGGCATGGCGGCCACGCAAAACGCTTTGGTTGCGGGCCACGCTGAAAAGACGGAGCGGAGTGTAAATCCAGCCAACCGAAGAGACAGTATCCCAGACGCCGAGAAACTCAATCGAGAAATTCTGATGCGAGAAGGTCTCTTTGAACGCGTCACCGGAGTCTACTGTCGAATCTACGGAGTGTCTATCGCGATCTTGGTGTTGATTCACATAAAGCCGCCAGGCATAGGGAATGTGCCCTTCGTTGCCCCGGCAGAGAAGGCCATACCCATTCAGCAGACCGGCGAGTGCTCTAACCGTGTACGCACCGCGCGAAAAACCGAAAAGGTAGACCTTGTCTCCGTCGTTATACGTGTTCATGAGATAGCGATACGCATCGAGCACGTTGTCTTTGAATCCGTTGGCGAAGGCCAGGCCTTTTACCTGGGACCACCAGCGCGGGATTCGGTAGCGCTCGGAGGGATCACCCATCGTCCCAACCCCGGGATGGTAGTAACCAACCTGGCAATTGTCGATGGCCAGGGCGGTGTAGAGCTTGACGACGTTGGAGTTGGCATCGCCGAATTCATTGCCGGTGCCATCGCAGCAGATCACGATGTTTTTCGGGCCCTTCGGCCTGTCTGACGACCCGGGTTGAGGTTGGACGGATGTCTGAGGCTGCATTCCGGTTGACATGGAGGGTCTCCGCCACAAGCTTTGCCTGAAATAAATGGTGTGCGCAATCCTAGCAAGCGTTGCAAAGGAGTCAAGCACAATCCGCGGACTTTTTGTGTGGATTCGTAACAGCGATGATCAGGGGCGGAACGCTGGCGGCTGTGCAGACTTTGTTAGTGAACCGATCCAATTCCAGTTGCCAGCCTCAATCGGATGCAGTCGATAAGCCCTGAAACTTGCCTCAACCCCCCACTTTCGGCGATACTTAGGTGTTGTGTCTTGCGCGGCCCGGTCCATCCGTCCGGCCTGCCATAGAGTCAGGCGCCTCCGCGCCGGCCATTCGAG
>JBAUCP010000888.1:0-9230 GCA_049677625.1 Occallatibacter sp.
GAACGCCAACACAGCCAGCACGGCGACTAACGACTGGTACGATCCCTACGGCAATCCGCGCGTCAATTACGGAAACTCCTCCTGGGACATTCCCGACCGCTTCGTTGCCTATGCAATCTACAACTTCCCGAACATGCATTCAGACAGCTTTGTGAAATGGATAACCAACGGCTGGAATCTCGACGACAGCTTCCAGATGAGCAGCGGCCTGCCCTACACAATCGGCGTCAGCGGCTTCTTCAGCGCGGGCATTCTCAGTGACTGGAACGGCGCCTCCGGTTCCACGATGATCCCTATGATCGGACCGAATACGGAACGCTATCCGCGGCACACCGTTGACGATGTGCGCCTGCAGAAGAGCATCAACTTCCGCGAGGGCGACAGTCTGGACCTGATGGCCAACATGTTCAACATTGCGAACCACCAGAATATCGACGGCCTCGGCACCACGGCCTACAAGCTGTCGGGATCAACGGCAACCTACCAGGGGCAAGGTACTGCTAATCCTTCCCTCAACTCCTATCAGATTCCCACCAGTTCCAATAACAGCGGCTTCCTGTTTACGCCGCGTGAAATTGAAATCAGCGCCCGACTGAACTTCTAGGGCGGAATCACTCCTCAAGAACGCGGCGGCTTCGGCTGCCGCGTTTTTTCTTTTTCGGGCACTGATGACCGGTGCGCAATCAGCCGATAACCAAATCACCCGAATTGGTGATTGCGCACGTTACCAGAGTTGATTACGTTGGTACTCGATATCCACAGTTTTGCTGTTGAAAACGCGGCGGAAATCAGGCTAATGTGAACTCTCGCAACGATTTGTGGTCCTGTTCGTAATCTTTTGTACTCCCCCGAGGTGTCTTCATGGTGTGCCCCAAGTGTCAGTCAAGCGCAGTCTCGACAGTTCCGGCAGAGATCAGGCTTTATCGCAGCACTTCGCGTGTTTTGAGCCATCCACCGCTAACGCCTTCGCCCGATATCCAGATATGCGTCGACTGCGGCTGGTCTGAGTTCTCGATTCCCAGATCGTGGCTGTCGGCCGGATGGCTGCGCCCGCTTCGCCCGCAAGCGGTGCCCAACCCGACTCCCATCGCATTGCCTGAGATCGCAATCGCCAGCTAATCGGCCAACAACCCACGTCTGTCGCGCAGCAGCTTCGCAGCACGGCCGAGGTGAATCGCGCCATCGGAAAGAACAATTAAGACTGACAACGTAAAAAGCCCCCGGCTTCGGCCGGGGGCTTTTTGTTTTTGGCTCAGTCACAGAATCCGCAGTCAGCACTATTCTTACTGACCACTGATCACTGACAACTGACCACTGTTCTCAATACATGCCGTCCATGCCGCCGCCGTGGCCGCCGCCGGCCGGAGCGCCCTTGGGTTCGGGGATTTCGACCACCAGAGCTTCGGTGGTCAGCAGCAGGGCCGCGATCGAGGCTGCGTTCTGCAGCGCCGTGCGGGTCACCTTGGTGGGATCGATGACGCCGGCCTTGACCAGGTCCTCGAACTTGCCCGTCTGCGCGTTGTAGCCGAAATGCGGTTCCTTGGACTCCAGAACCTTGGCCACAACCACTGCGCCCTCTTCGCCGGCATTGGCAACAATCTGCCGCAGCGGCTCTTCGAGCGAGCGGAGCACGATCTGCGCACCGGTCTTCTCGTCGCCTTCGAGCGTTTCAATCAGCTTCTGGACTGCGGGAACGGCGCGCACCAGAGCCACGCCGCCGCCCGGAACGATGCCTTCTTCCACGGCAGCGCGGGTCGCGTGCAGTGCATCCTCAACGCGAGCCTTCTTCTCCTTGAGCTCGGTCTCGGTTGCCGCGCCCACCTTGATGATGGCCACGCCGCCGACCAGCTTGGCCAGCCGCTCCTGCAGCTTCTCGCGGTCGTAGTCGGAGGTGGTCTTTTCAATTTGAGACCTGATCTCCTTCACGCGGCCTTCAATCTCGCTGGCCTTGCCGGAGCCGTCGACCACGGTGGTGTTGTCCTTGTCGATGGTGATGCGCTTGGCCTTGCCCAGGTCCTCGAGCTTCACGCTCTCCAGCTTGATGCCCAGGTCCTCGGTGATGGCCTTGCCGCCGGTCAGAATGGCGATGTCGCCCAGGATGGCCTTGCGGCGGTCGCCGAAGCCCGGAGCCTTGACGGCCGCAACGTTCAGCGTACCGCG
Source organism: Occallatibacter sp. (assembly GCA_049677625.1). Lineage (GTDB taxonomy): Bacteria > Acidobacteriota > Terriglobia > Terriglobales > Acidobacteriaceae > Telmatobacter. The sequence goes on from JBAUCP010000888.1 coordinate 2,161, forward strand.
CAGCTTGTTCACCACCAGGGTCGCCAGAGCCTCGCCCTCCACGTCCTCAGCAATGATCAGCAGCGGCTTGCCGCCGCGCGCAACCTGCTCGAGCAGCGGGAGCAGATCCTTCATGGCGCTGATCTTCTTCTCGTAGATCAGGATGTAGGGTTCGTCCAGAACCACCTCGAGCCGCTCCGCGTCGGTGACGAAGTAGGGGCTCAGGTAGCCGCGGTCGAACTGCATGCCGTCCACGGTCTCGAGGCCGGTGTGCATGGTCTTTGACTCTTCGATGGTGATGACGCCGTCCTTGCCCACAACCTTCACCGCGTGCGCAATGATGTCGCCAATCTCCTGATCGCCGTTGGCCGAAATTGCGCCCACCTGGGCCACGGAACCCTCATCGACAGGCTTCGACAGCTTGCCCAGTGCGCCGCCCTCGGTCCACTTGCCGTCCTTGTCGCGGGTGCCGATCACGGCCGTCACGGCCTTCTCGATGCCGCGCTTGAGAGCGGTCGGGTTCGCGCCGGCCGCAACCGTCTTCACGCCCTCGCGGAAGATGGACTGCGCCAGAACCGTTGCTGTCGTAGTGCCGTCACCGGCAACGTCGCTAGTCTTCGAAGCGACTTCGCGCACAAGCTGCGCGCCCACGTTCTCCATCGGGTCCTTCAGTTCAATCTCTTTGGCCACCGTCACGCCGTCCTTGGTGATGGTGGGCGAGCCAAACTTCTTTTCGATTACGACGTTGCGGCCCTTGGGTCCGAGCGTCGCCTTCACTGCGTCTGCCAGCGTATTCACGCCGCGCAGAATCGCCTGACGGGAATCTTCACCGTGCAAAATCTGCTTTGCCATTTTCTTCTCCAGTGATCGGTGAACAGTGTTCAGCGATCAGTTTTTTTCAAGGTTCAGTTTCTAAGCCTGTGCGAATCCGACGGTCAGAATGCAGCCTGTGGGGACGGGCCATTTCTGACCACTGTCCACTGTTCACTGACCACTCGAGGAACTACTTCTTGACGATGCCGAGAACTTCTTCCTCACGCATGATCAGGAACTCTTCGCCGTCGATCTTGATCTCGTTGCCGGAGTACTTGCCGAACAGAATCTTGTCGCCAGCCTTCACATCGAGAGGGAAGACTTTGCCTTCATCGTTCGACTTGCCCTTGCCCACGGCGATGACTTCGCCTTCCTGCGGCTTTTCCTTGGCGCTGTCGGGGATGATGATGCCGCCGCGAACGGTTTCGCCCTCTTCGAGCCGACGAACCAGAATGCGGTCATGGAGCGGGGTAAACGTGGTCGTTACAGACGTTGCTGCCATTGCTTCGCTTCTCCTTCACACGCGGACGGGTTGAGCCGGACCGCGGGATTTGAGTGGGTTTAAAAACGTTTAGAATGTTGCGGGCCGTTGCCCAGCACTGGCCGGCCAGGTGCCGTCTGGGCCTTCCACTGCCCAGCGCTCTAGCACTCTTGCCTTCCAATTGCTAACGATAGGTAATCTTAGAGGGGTTTGTCAAGTAACCTGGGCAAAAAATATGAGTGTCGCCGACTCATAAAGTTTGAGTTTAACAAAAATTCATACAGAATCTCTCCAATTGGGCTCCGCGCTCGTCCATCCCCCAGCCGTTTGGGCGGTGGAAAATGGATCGAAGCCGACCCACTACCGGCGTTTGCGCGCCCTTCATAACCGGCCAGCCAAAGGATTACAATGGTACGCATGCCTCACCGCTCCAGTCTTCGACTCAGCATTATTTTGGGACTCAGCATGATTCTGGCCGCCGCCGGCCTGGTGTTTGCCGCGGCAAGCCTGCATGCCCAGGACAACTCCCGCTGGACCCGCAAGTACAAGACCCCGCCGCCGTCGGCGCGCATCGAAGTCACCATTCTGAAATCCGACAACGGCAAGCCCATCGAGAACGCCGCCGTCATCTTTCATCCCATCGAGGGCGACCGGGACAAAGGCGCTCTGGAGCTGAAGAGCGACGAGGATGGAAAGGCCATCATCGACGTAATTCCCGTCGGCGACACGGTGCGGCTGCAGGTGATCGCCAACGGCTTCCAGACCTACGGGCAGGACTACAAGGTCGACAAGGACGAGATGACGCTGGAGATCCGCATGAAGCGGCCGGGGCAGCAATACTCCATCTACAAAAACGGCGGCACTGCGGACTCAGGAAGCGGCAAGACGGCGAATCCGCCTAAGAATGCTGCGCCTCCAGCGTCCGGCGACAAGCAATCCGGCTCAGGCACATCGGGCTCGCAACCCGATTCGAAGCCAGACTCGCAATCGAGTTCGCAATCCGGTCAGAGCCAGGATCAGGCGCAGTCGAAGTAAGCTGCGCGACGCTGAAAGGCACGTCGGCCGCAATTCATGGGCAGACCGGTTGATAATCTAAGCTGGCATGCCATTCGATTCGCTCAGCGGAAGATCGGCGCTGGTTACCGGCGGGGCCCGGCGCATCGGCCGCGCCATCGCGCTCGCGCTTGCACAGGCCGGGGCGGATGTGGCCATTACCTATCGCAGCTCGAAGCAGGAAGCCGTTGCGACAGCCGGCGAGATTGCAGCGCTGGGCCGCCGCGCACATGCCATCGAGTGCGATGTGCGCTCGGAGAGCTCCGTGCGCGCGGCTGTGGGCCAAGCCATCGCAGCCTTGGGACGCCTGGACGTGCTGGTCAACAACGCTGCCGTCTTTGAGACCGCTCCGCTCGAGAGCATCACGCTTGACCAATGGGACGCTGTCTTTGAGACCAACACGCGCGGGCCGTTCCTTGTAGCGCGCGAGGCGCTGCCTGCGCTGCGCGCTGCCCAGGGGAGAATCGTCAACATTGGCTCATTGGGCGGCGAGCGCGCCTGGGCTGGCCACGCGCACTACTCGAGCTCCAAAGCCGCGCTGCACATGCTCACCAGAACCATGGCCAAAGCCTTTGCGCCGGAGGTAAGCGTGAACTGCGTTGCGCCCGGTTGGATTGAGTTGGACGACCGCACGGAGAATGAGGCAGGCAACGCAGCCCGGTTCGCCGCACGCACGCCGCTGCGCAGGAATGGAACCGCGGACGATGTTGCGCAGGCCGTGCTCTTCTTCGCCGCCGGCCCGGCGTTTGTTACCGGCCAGATTCTGGCTGTCGATGGCGGGCTGGGGCTTGCTTAGCCTGTCGAGATCACCGCGCGAAGAGCCGGTCAAGGAGTCCGCGCAATCCGGTCCTGGGAGGATCGGGCCAGCCGCCGCCTGATCCGTTTAGCGCAGGCGCGGTCTCGCGCTTGGGTTTGCTGCGATGCCGGCGCACATTGAACTCGAGCGGTTCGTGCTCCCACAGGCCCAGCGGAACGGGCTGCTCAGGCCATGCGGCACCCTCTACGGCCACGCGTGGGTTGGCGACGAACAAACGCTGCGCGGTCTCTGCACCGGCGTGCGCCGCCACGTAATCGTAGGCCTTCTTGAGGTGCGGCGGACGCCATTTGATGCGGTGCGCGTCGGTGGCCAGAAAGTGAATCCAGTTGCGGTCCAGCAGCTCATTGGCCAGCGCCTCGGCCACTTTGCCGCAGCGCCCGTACAGCGCGCTCGCCGTGACCTGGACAAGGCAGCCCGCGCGCAACCAGTCGGCCAGCAGCTCGGGATTGGCGTGCACCGCCGGGTAGCGCTCGGGATGCGTGACGATGAGCGTATAACCGGCAGACTGCAGCCGGAAAATAGCATCGGCCATCTGCGGCGCAATGGTCACGTTGGGAAATTCGATAAGCAGGTAGCCCTTGCGGTTGATCGAGTAGCTCATCGGATTGGCGAGAGCGTCAAAGATGTTGTCCGCCGACATGTGAAAATCGCAGCCAAGGCTCAGCTCCATGACGCCCTGCAGGCGCCCGCGCAGCTCGGCCAGACGCTCTTCAATCAATTCGAGATTGTACGGGTACTGATCGTTCGCATGCGGCGTGCACACGATGTGCGTCACGCCCTCGCTTGCCGCCTCATGGGCCATGGCCAGCGAAGTTTCCAGATCTGTCGCTCCGTCGTCGACGCCATAGATCAGATGGTGATGAATGTCGATCATAGCCTGAGTCTTCTGACCCTCAATGCGTCGCCAGCGCCTCGACCATCGAGGCGAAAACCTTCCATCCGTCCGCGGAGCCCAGCAACTGCTCACTTGACCGGTCCGGGTGCGGCATCATGCCCAGCACGTTCCGCTTTTCGTTCAGAATGCCGGCAATATTGCTCAACGAGCCGTTCGGATTGGCCTCGGGCGTAATCTCCCCAGCGGGCGTGGCGTAGCGGAACGCGATGCGATCCTCCGCTTCGAGACGCCGCAGTTCCTCCGGCTCGCAAAAGTAGTTCCCCTCCATGTGCCCGATAGGCATTTGGAGCACTTCGCCCTTGCCGAGCTGATTCGTAAACGGACTATCGGCAGTTTCTGCGCGCAGATGCACCTGCTTGCAGATATATTTGAGCCCGGCATTGCGCATGAGCGCGCCAGGCAACAAGCCCGACTCGGTGAGAATCTGGAACCCGTTGCAGATGCCCAGGACCAGCCCCCCGCCGGCCGCAAACTGTTTCACGGATTGCATGACCGGGGAGAAGCGCGCGATGGCGCCCGTGCGCAGATAATCTCCGTAGGCAAAGCCGCCCGGAACCAGCACCGCATCCACGCCGGCCAGGTCTTCCGAGTCGTGCCAGAGGAAGGTCACCGGCTGGTGGGCCACTTCCGCAATCACGTTGTAGGTATCGTGGTCGCAGTTCGATCCGGGAAAGACCAAAACGCCGAACTTCATGGTTTTAGGGTATCAGTTTCGTGGCGGCTGGCCAGATAACTGCCGTGATGCGGACTGCTTACCGTGGTCACTGAGCGGGCGCGGAACGAGCGGACGACAACTGCTGGCGCTGGAGCGGCCCGTCACAGCACCTCACCCATGAAATAGGGCGGCAAAAACAGCCCGCACAGGAAGCCGGCCGCGAGAAAGTAGGCGATGATCACGCCGGCCAGCACCGGCGCGGTGGCGGGATCGGACGAGCCGAGCGCGGGCCCGATCTGGTTCGAGAGCTTCGAGAAGAAGTCACTCATACCCCCTACCTTGGCGAGGGTGAATCCGGTAATCACTTTACCCAGCGTGGCGGCCGACTCCGCGACCAGGTTTTGCGGGCGAATCGGCGCGGGCGCGTTCGGCGGTCCGGTTATCGCCGTATTGGCCGCGCCCTGCCCTGGGTCCTGGACGCCATTGGCGGCTTGACCGGTTCCATTGCCCGCCGGCGGAGTTGCCGCAGCCGCAGTGCCGGTCTGGGCCGCGGTCTTCTGCGCAACCCCTTGCGGATAGCCGAAGAGCAGCCCGACAAAGCCGCCGATCATCAGCGACGAGCCTGCAAGCAAAGCCGCAGTCTGCCATCGGCTGCAGGCCAGCACGGTGGCGGCCACGCCGAGAATGATGATCACGATCGCATCGAACGCAACCACGTAGCGAACGGACGCTACGCGGTCGCCGCCTGAAAAGAAGACTTTGATTGAGGCAAAGATGAGCGCGGCGGCGATTCCCAGAATCAGGACGGTTCGGCCATCGAAGGTAATGGGGATGACGTTGTGAAACGAGACGATTGCCAAGACAAGGACGACGATGCTGACGGCGGTCAGAAGGGCTACAGACCAAAAGCTGCGAAGCGCCTGAGGAGACATGTGCGCCTTCCTTGAAATGTGAAGGTGCAGTCATCCTGCCACAATTTGTGGGCGATTGGGAAGCAGGCAGATGCTATTGAGGGTTCTAATATCCCGCCTTCGAAGTTCGCTTCATCAATTGCTCTGTCATCCTGAGCGAATTTTGGCGCGTGACCGGGGTCCCCAAGAGCGATCTTTGCTTCTTGGGGTGGTTGGGCGCCAAAACGAGTCGAAGGACCTGCTTTTGGGATGCTCGATTTATGCAATGAACTTCGGAGACACCGCACGAATGCGGCCCGGACTCAGGCCGTCGTAACCGCCGCGGCCGCCTGCGCCAGCTTCGGCTCCGCAATCCTGCGCACCGCCCATCCCGCGATGAGCAGGCTCGGCGCCTGCGCGGACGCGGCGGCAGCACCCAGCTCGCCGAGCGTTGTATGCAGCACTTCCTGGTCCGGCTGCGCAGCGCGTGAGACGACGGCACAGGGCAAATCCGCAGGCAGGCCATTGGCCATCCATTCGGCAGCCAGCAGCGTCATGTCGCGTCCCGGCATGTAGACCACGCGGGTTGCATCTTCGAGCTCGGGCAGCGGCGCATGGTTGTGCGACTGGGCGTGGTGGCCGGTGGAAAAGATCACGTTCGAGGCCCAGTTGCGGTCAGTGAGCGAGCAGCCGATGGCCGCTGCGGCGGCAAACGCAGCCGAGACGCCGGGAACCACCTCGCAGGGAACGCCGGCCTCGGCCAGCGCCGCCATCTCTTCGGCTGCGCGGCCAAAGAGCAGCGGATCGCCGCTCTTGAGACGCACCACGCTGCGGCCGGCCAGCGCGTGCTCGACCATCAGCGCGTTGATCTCTTCCTGGGTGATCGACTTCGTGCCGCAGCGCTTGCCCACGTTCACGACCACTACGTGGGGCAGCGCCAAGTCGAGCATTGCCGGGGGAACCAGATCGTCGTGCAGGATCACCTGCGCGTGCTCAATCAGCCGCACTGCCTTCACGGTGAGCAGATCGGGGTCGCCCGGTCCTGCGCCCACCAGATACACATGGCCAGCGAGCGCGGCTTCCCTGCCCGTGCGCGCCAGCTCTCTTGTCGAGCACAGCGGCGAGTCGCAAATCTGCCGCTGCGCCAGCTCGTGCTGCAGCAGCCGGCGCTCTTCGCTGCGCGGATGCAAGGCCAACACCTCGCGGCGCAGCTCGCCGAGTTTCCTGAGCCACGGGCCCAGATCTTCGGGCAACTGCTCGTCGATCTCGCGCCGCAGCCGTTGCGCAACCGCGGGGCTTTCGCCGGCCGTGGAGATGGCAATCTGCAGGTCGCCGCGGCTCACCACCGAGCCGAAGAAGAAGTCGCAGTTGGGAATGTCGTCCACGCTGTTCGAGGGGATGCCGCGCTCGACGGCTTCGCGATAGACTGCCGCATTCACCTCGGGCGAATCCGTGGCCGCGATCGCAATGAAATTGCCATCGAGATC
>JBAUCP010000889.1:0-3795 GCA_049677625.1 Occallatibacter sp.
GATTCAAAGTGAAGTTGGGGCGGAACTTCCACTCGTCCTGTACGTAGGAGTACACCTCGGTCTTGCGCAGGCCATTCACCGGCAGCGCGTCATTGTAGGTGGCGGAACTGACAGAGTTGGTAAGAAAGCTGGACGCTGGAAGGTTGAGGGAGGAATAGACGACCGTGCCGTTGGACGTATTTCCCTGGTCGAGTTGGATACGGCGGACTTCCACGCCGAACTTCAGCGTGTGCGCCCCGCGGACCATAGTCAAATTGTCGATATAAGAAAAGGAGTTGCCCACGCCGATGGTGAACTCGTTGTTGGCCAGGGTGGTAAGGCCGGCTACAGCGACCGAATAAGGGAGGGCTGTGAATCCCTGATTCGTAGTGAAGACGGTGCTGCGATTGAAGCCGAACTTCAGTTCATTCACCAGTGTCGGTGAGAAGATTTGCAATGCTTCGAGTTCCCCGTTCACCGGCCGGGATGTGACAAGCTGCCGGTCGTCCAAACCATCAGAGGGCACATCACTGTAAGCGGCATCGAAGCTGAAGCGAAGGTAGGCCGTGTCGGCGGCTGAAAAATGCCGATCCAGGCGCAGCATGGCAGAATTTTCGTGATCCAGTTGACGTCCGGAGCCGGTGAATTGGTCGATATCCGTAGCGTAGGGCGCCAGCCCCGTCGTGGGATAGGCGGCGAGGATCGGAGCCAACGCCGGATTGGCGGCGGCCGTCTGAGCCGCGAAAGCCGGGCTGGGAACGAAGCCTGAGAGCGGCTGACCGTAACTTTGCCGTAGTCCTTCATAGTTGAAGAAGAAGAAGCTGCGGTCGCGGACTAGCTGGCCGCCGAGTTCGCCGCCGAACTGGTTGAGGTGAAACGGAAGCTGAGTGGGAAGAATAGGGTCACGGGCGTCGAAGATGTTGTTGCGCAGGAACTCGAACAGGCCTCCATGCAGCGTGTTGGTTCCGAACTTCGAGGCCACGTCGATCTGCCCGCCGGGCGTGCTGCCGTTCTCTGCGGTGAAAAGCATTGTATCGATGTGGAATTCCTCGATGGAGTCGGTGGGAATGGCAAGCCGGACAAAGCTCTGCTGCGCCTGGTTGACGATATTGGTCGCATCGATGCCGTCATAGGTGAAGTTGTTGTCGTCCAGCCCGCGGCCCGCAAAGCGGATGCTGCGCTGGTTGCTGCCTCCGGTGTCCACGGCGCCGGGCACGAGTGCCGTCAAGGTGGACCAGTTCCGCCCGTTCAGCGGCAATTCCTTCACCTGTTCGGGACCGGTGCGGGCGCCCAGCGTGTCCGTCGTCTGATCCAGTTGCGAACCCCGCCCTGAGACATTGATCTTCTGCTGAATGCTTCCCACGGCAAGCGTAATGTCCAGGGTCAGCGTGTGCCCGACGGTCAGTTCCACGCTGTCGATTGCCGATTCCTTGAAGTCCGGTGCGGAACAGGTCACGCGATAAAGACCGATCGGCAGTTCGGGGATGTCATAGGCCCCGCTGGACGAGGAGGCGGTTTCGCGGCGCAGCCCCGTCGCGGTTTGAATAGCGACGATGTGCGCGCCCGGCAGCCGGTTTCCCGCGCTGTCTCTCACAGTTCCGTTCAGGCCGGCCCGGTCCACCTGCGCGAAACAGCTATTCCCCACCAGAAGAGACACAAACAAGACTGCGTGAAGAAGCGTCACCCGAAGAAAATATCGCGGTGTAAATCGTATCTTCATTGCAATAGAGTATCTGGAGTATGCAACATTTTCATTAAGTAGAGGTCCAGATATCGACATTGGCCAGAAGCGTCGGGGTAACCCAGATGCGATCTGTAGCGTAAAACCTTGTACCTGCATTCCCAAAAACCAGATCTTCTGCGGACCAGTTACGGTAAACGCCCCAGCATCCGGGAATGAATTGGTTGAAGGATGGTAGGCCAACCGGGAATTGGCCACCCGGCCAACTTGCCCCCCACCTACTCTGAAGAACTCTCGCGATGCCGACATATCGTTGATGATCGCGGATTTGCGTTTTCCTGGGCTTGGCGGTCCGGTCCGGGCCCGTCGTTCTCACCACAGATTCGAAACAGCGTTGTTGGCGCCAGAACAGTGCGAAGAGGGTGCAGAAATCGAACACTCTGCACAGACTCTTCTCTCGAACCTGAGCTATTTGATACAGAAACGCGCCCGAGATCCATGTACACACGTCTCTATGCGTCCGACGTGAACGCAGAATTGCGTATGCGCACCCCTTTCCACTTTGATTCGGTCTGAGTTGTCTGATCGAGACAAGGAGGCACGACGCGAGTTTTCGCGAGTGGCATCCGTTCGACGTCACGGAATCGATTGTGCGTGGCTTCCCAGAGAACACACAGCGCATCCAAATAACAGCGATGGACCGCTCGATGTACAGCAACCACTTGTCAGGAGACCGCCATGCAATGGATCGATTCAATGAGTTTGATGATTCAGAACCAGAGAGAAGGAAGACCTTCGCCCGGCAGGATCGCCTGCTGGACAGGGGCGCTATTGCTGCTTTTCATCTTCGCTGTGCCGGCACACGCGCAGTTTGGCGCCAGCCTCGCCGGAACTGTGCTTGACCAGACCGGGGCGGCCATTTCCCAGGCGACTGTAACGCTGACCAACGAGGGGACGCAGGAGATTCAAACCTCTACCACGAATGACACGGGCGCTTACCACTTCAACGAATTGGCTCCGGGGCAATACTCCGTTGTGGTTGCGGCCGCCGGGTTCAAGACAAACACCGTGACCGATCTGGCCCTTGCGGCCGAAACTCCGCGGAATGTGAACGTGACGTTGCAGACGGGCACGGCCACGGAATCGGTTCAGGTGAACGGCGACCTTGTCCCGTTGCTGCAAACGGCGAACGCGAGCATCGGAACGACCATCGACAGCGAGGACATTCAGCGATTGCCCACCTTTGGCGCCGATCCCTACGAGCTCTTGCGCACCGCGCCCGGTATCACCGGCGACGGCGCTCGCAGCGGCACCGGCCAGGCTGTGTTCCTTCCGAATGGCGCGGGGCCGGGCGGTTCCAACTCGGGAATTTTCCAGACCGAGAACCAGGTTCAGATTGCAGCGGCCGGCCAACGCCAGGCCGACAACAATTTCATGGTGGACGGAGTGAGTGTGAACTCGCTCACGCATGGCGGTTCAGCCGTGGTTTCACCCAGCGAGGAAGCGGTAGGCGAGATGACCGTGGTATCCACTTCCTACGATGCCTCCGATGGCCGCAATTCCGGCGCGCAAATCAAGATTGTCACCAAGACCGGCAGCGATAATCTTCACGGCTCGCTGTTTGGCTTGTATGACGAAGCCGGACTGAATGCATACAACAAGTGGGGCGGGCCGTCGGGCGCGCTGCCCACGGTAGTGGACAACGATCAGCGCAGCTATGCTGCTTCTCTCGGTGGACCGGTGTTGCACAAGAAAATCTTCTTCTTTCTTTCCTGGGCAGGATTTACCACCGCCAACAACTCCGAGATCCTTTCTTACGTTGAGACTCCAAGCTATCGTGCAGCGGTGATAGCGAATCGCGCGGGCGGTGTGAGCGCGGGAATTCTTGGCGACCCGAATGTGGCGCCGCGGATTCGGACGATCCTGACTCCCAGTTGCGCCGGCCTGACCGCAGGGACGAATTGCAATGTGGTCTCAGGCGGACTGGATATCGGCTCACTTACTCCCGGCGGCGCATCGCAGATAGGGGTTTTCCCGGCGAATACGCAGCTTGGCGGCGGCCTGGATGGCATTGCCGATGTTGAAAATGCACAACTCTACGTGCCCGCCCACAGCCGCGGCAACCAGTTCAATGG
>JBAUCP010000890.1:0-14522 GCA_049677625.1 Occallatibacter sp.
AATGCTTGAATGCTGTGGCGGGCCTGGTTGAGTCCGGTGCAAAAGGCGCAGCCAGCAGCGGCGCATCCTCCAGATCGCGGAAGAGCCAGCCCATGGTGTCGAAGGATTCCGCGAGGTGTGCACCGCCGCGCCAGTCGCCGCGGCCCAGCGTGGCTCGGTAGCCCGCAAGCCCGCACAGCACCGCCGGCACGCGCACGGAGCCGCCCGTATCCGTGCCGATGGCCGCCACGGCAGAGCCCTCCAGCACGCTGGCCGCGGCGCCGCTCGAAGAACCGCCGGTGAGCGCACCGGGGCTGCCAGGCTGCACGCAGTCGCCAAACTCGGGGTTCTCGCCGGTGATGCCATAGGCCAGCGGATGAAGATGAGTCTTGCCAACGATCACGGCTCCTGCCGCGCGAAGCTGCTCCACCAGCCAGGAATCGTGCGCCGCAATTCCATTCCGGTCGCGATAAAAACGTACGCCGCAAGTGGTGGGCGCACCGGCCAGGTCAAAGCAGTCCTTCACCGAGACTGGAAGTCCCCAGAGCGATGCGCGGCCGTCGCCAAAGGGTCCGCCCGTGCCGCTCGCCATGCCCGCGGCGCGCGCCGCTTCCGCGCGCGTCCACGCAGCGTCCTGCCACAAGTACGTGTTGTGGCCCGCATTCCGGTTGGACTGAGCCAGCGCCTGCTCGGCCAGATCGAGAGGTTGCAGCGTGCCGTTTGCAAGTCCCGCGCGAAGGCCGCGGATCGTACCCAGCCAGGGAGCCATAGGGAGATTGTAGGCGCTCAGGAGGCAGCGGCCGGCCGCGAAAGTTTCTCGGGCACCCACGTGGCGCGCCATGCTAATTTCAAGTATGGGAGTCATTTTGAGTGCTCCGGTCCGCGCGGCCGGAAAGCGCCGGAGTCTTCTCGGCCATTCTGTCTCAGCCCTCGATCTGGAGCGAATGCGCGTACTTGTGGCCTTCACTGCGCGTTCCATGCGCACTGAATTGCCGCGGCCCTTTGGTGCGTCGATCTTCCACACAAAATCAGGCGAAATGCTGCTGCGCGCGTTGAACGCGGTGCGGCAGCAGTTCGACCCCAGCGCGCACGCTGAGGTGCGTGCGATTCGCCTGGCCGCCAAGCGGCTCAAGAAAGTCTCGCTCACCGGATACACACTTTACACCACCTGCGAGCCATGCCCCATGTGCATGAGCGCCGCGCTCTGGGCGGGGCTCGACCGCGTGGTCTACGGCGCAACCATTGAAGACGCCAACCGGCATTGCAATCAGATTCAGATTGCGGCAACCGAAGTGGCCGCGCGCAGCGACATGCGCTGCGTGGTCGATGGCCCCGTCCTGCGCGATGAGTGCTATGCGCTGTTTACGCACCCGAGCATGCTCAGGGCCTTCCGCCTGTGGTCAACACGCAAACGAAAATAACTGGAGACAGCTTTCCCAGTGCACGACGAACTTGCATCAGCATTATCGGAAATCCTCCACGACAGTGCGCGCGTATTGACAGCGCCGGCCGTGCTCGACCGCCTTTCGCACGATTTTTACTGGTATTCGCCGGTCCTGCGTCCGCGACTGGCCAACAAGTGCGCAGATGTGGCCGTGCAGCCGGCGAGCGTGGAAGAGATTCTGGCTGTGTTGCGATTTGCCGGCGAGCGCGAGGTCCCGGTAACGGTGCGGGGCGCGGGAACGGGCAACTACGGGCAGTGTGTGCCGCTCGAAGGCGGCATTGTGCTCGACCTCTCGCTGATGGACAAGCTCGAAGAGATCACGCCGGAGGGCGTTGCCGTCTGCCAGCCTGGATTGCGTCTGGGCGCGTTGGAGACTGAGGCGCGCAAGCTCGGATGGGAGTTGCGCATGTATCCCTCCACGCTGGTCAAGGCCTCAGTCGGGGGCTTTCTCGCCGGTGGATCGGGCGGCATCGGCTCGGTTACGCACGGCGGCCTGCGCGACTTCGATACGGTGCGCGCCTTTGAAGTGGTCACCATGGAAGAGACGCCGCGGGTGGTGCTGCACGAGGGGCCGGCCGTGCACGAGATATTGCACGCGTGGGGCACCAACGGCGTCCTCACGCGTATCTGGTTCGCGCTTGCGCCCGCGGTCGAGTGGATGCAGTTCACCGCAGCCTTCGATACCTACGACGCAGCGTTCAGCTTTACTGAGTCGGTGGCCGTGAGCGCTGAATGGACCAAGCGGCTGGCGACGGTCTTCGAGTGGCCCATCCCGTCGTTCTTTTCGCCCATCAAGCATCTGGTGCGCGCCGGCAAAACTCTCGCGCTCATCATGATCGAGAAGACGCAGGTGGAGAGGCTGCGCGCCGCCGCAGTTGCAGCCGGAGGCGAAGTAACATTTACCGGCCCGTTTGAAGGCCCGCGCACCCAGCCGCTCTTGAGCGATTACACGTGGAACCACACAACACTCTGGGCCATGAAGGCCGATCCCGCTTTCACCTACCTGCAATGCGGCTTTTCCGCAACCGAATGCAGAAAACAGTTTGCTCTTTTGCGCGAGCGCTACGGTCAGGAGATACTCTTTCACATCGAATTCATGAAAAACGGAGACGGCGTCGTGATTCCCGGTGCGATTCCGGTGGTGCGCTTCACGACCGAAGAGCGATTGAACGAGATGATCGCCTATTGCCGTTCGATCGGTGTCTTCGTCGCCAATCCGCACGTGAATTATCTTGAGGACGGCGGCAGGTTCCGCACCGACAACATTCAACTGCTTGCCAAGCAGAAGTACGATCCGCGCGGCCTGCTGAACCCCGGCAAGATGATCAGCTTTCATAAGCAGAAGGTGACGACGTGAAGACATGGATACCCGACGAGCGCAACTTTGCCTACCTCACCTGGAAGCAGGTGGACGCGCTGCCGCGCGACAAGACGCTGCTAGTGCTGCCCACTGCGGCCATCGAGCAGCACGGGCATCATCTCCCGCTGGCCACAGACACGCTGATCAACAATCTGCTGCTCGGCAAGGCACTCAAGCTGGCGCCCGCCGAGTTGTACATCTTCGCGCTGCCTCCGATTTGCTACGGAAAAAGCAACGAGCACATCGGCTTTCCGGGAACGCTCTCGGTGAGCGCACAAACGTTTCTTGCAATCGTGCGCGATGTGGGCGCAAGCATTGCTGCGGGCGGGTTCAAGAAGGTGGTGCTCTACAACACGCATGGCGGCAATACATCGCTGGTCGATGTGCTGGCCCGCGACCTGCGCGCGGAGTTCGGCCTGCGCACCTTCTCGCTCTTCGGCTCGCCGGGAGCAGAGTTTGAAGGCGTCAGCAAGCAGGAGCGCACGTATGGCTTCCACGCCGGCGAGATCGAAACCGCATATCTGCTGCATGCGACGCCAGCGCTGGTGCATCCCGGCGAGTATTCGGCGAATTATATTGCGCGCGTTGACCAGTCTGAACTGCTCAAGCCCGAGGGCTCGTCGGCCAACTTCGCCTGGCTCACGAAAGACATTGCGCCCAGCGGCGTCCTGGGCGATCCCTCGGCTGCGACTGCGGAGAACGGCGAACGCTGGTCGAACGAAGCGGCCGCGCGCATCGCTGAGATTCTCGTGGCCATGTACAACTTTGAGCCGAAGCACGGAGCCTGAAGATGGCGCTAGTCGATTGCGGAAATGGCGTGCGCCTGGAACGCGGCGTAGCGTGCCGTTTGAGGGATGGAACTACGCTGGTCTCCGATCACTACTATCCGGCAGGTGAAGGACCGTGGCCGACGCTGCTGATGCGGCAACCATATGGCCGCGACATTGCGTCGACGGTGGTCTATGCGCATCCGGTTTGGTTCGCGCGCCACGGATATCACGTTGCCATCCAGGATGTGCGCGGGCGCGGCGGATCGGAAGGCGAGTTCTATCCATTTCGCCACGAGGGCCGCGACGGCGCGGAGACGATTGAGTGGCTGTGCAAGCGCGCGGCCTGCAACGGACGCATCGGCATGTATGGGTTTTCATATCAGGGCGCCACGCAACTGCTTGCCGCGGCCGAGCAGCCGGAGGGCCTGCTGTGCATTGCACCGCACATGACCGCTGTGGACCTTTCTCATGGCTGGTTTTATCATCACGGCGCGCTGCGGTTGAGCTCGACGCTTGGCTGGGGCGTCCAGATGCTGCGCGAGGACGCGCGCCGGCGTGGGCTGCGCGAAGCGAGCGACCGGCTCGAACAGGCGTGGACGAACATTCGCGCGCAGGCGGCGACTATTCCTTATGCCGCGCATCCGGCCATTGCCGATCCCGCGCTGCCTAGCTATGTGCGCGACTGGTTCTCGCATCGCGAGCCCGGCGACTACTGGACAGAGCAGGACATCGGCACGCGGCTCGATCGAATTCAGGTTCCGGCGCTGCATATCTCCGGCTGGTTCGATACCTATCTCGAAGGTTCCATTGCAGGCTATCTGGCGCTGCGCAGCGCTGCGGGTAGCGAGTTCGTGCGCGAAAACCAATACCTGATCGCGGGCCCGTGGATTCACATCCCGTGGGGAGATCGCGTGGGCGATGCGAATCTTGGCCAAGCCGCAAATCTCGATACGGACGCGATTCTGCTGCGCTGGTTCAACCACTGGCTCAAGGAGACGCACGACTTTGTGTCTGAGCCGCGCATCCGTTACTTTACCCTTGGTGTGAATGACTGGCGCACAGCCGCGGCGTGGCCGCGGGATGCGGCTTGCGCGCTTTTTCTTCACAGCGCGGGCAATGCCAATTCACGCAAAGGCGATGGCCGCCTTGCAAGCGCGGCACCGGATGCCGAAGAGCCGCGCGATGTTTTTGTCTACGATCCTGAAGTGCCGGTGCTCGCGCCGGGAGGGCCGCAGGCGTTGAGCGGGCCATTTGACCAGGCCGCGCTTGAAATTTGCAACAACCTGCTCGTCTATACCTCTGAGCCCGTAACGCGCGCGACGGAGATATTCGGGCATCCGCGCGTAGCGCTCCATGCTGTAACCTCCGTGCAGAATGCGGACTTTACGGCGAAGATTGTGCGCGTGACCGCCAGCGGGCGCGCCGAGTTCCTGTCGATCGGAATCGCACGCAGCTCGTGGCTCTTTCGCAATGCGCGTTACGCCGCGGATGAAATCCATCTGTGGGAGTTTACGCTGGAGCCAATCTCTTTTGTGCTCGCTCCCGGCGAGCGGCTGCGCCTTGAGATTGCAAGCTCCGCGTTTCCACTCTACGATCGCAATCCCTCCACCGACGCGCCGCCGCAGCTTGCCGACAACTGGAACTGGGCTCGCTCGACGCAGCAAATTCTGCATACAGCCGCGCATCCCTCCGCACTCTATTTGCCCGTAAATGGAGAACCCGGATGGTAAAGCGGAGTGACGGCTCCATACCGGAGATTGCACTCGCCGGCGTCGGCAAGCGGTTTCGCGACGCGGCTGTTGCGCTCGAAGGTGTCTCTCTCGACATCGAGCGCGGCGAGTTCGTCACCTTTCTCGGCCCCTCGGGATGCGGCAAGTCGACGCTGCTTAAGATCGTTTCCGGCCTTACCTCCGTGAGCGAAGGCCGTGTACAGGTGAATGGCATGACCCCTGAAAACGCGCGCGAGCTGATGAGCTTTATTTTTCAGGATGCAACACTGTTGCCGTGGCGGACCGTGGAAGCCAACGTCGGCCTTGGTCTCGAACTGGATCATGCCGCGCGCAAGCTTCGCGAGGAGCGCGTGGCTCGTATGCTCGAGCTGGTGGGTCTTGAGGAGGTTGCGAAGCGCTATCCGCGGCAGCTCTCCGGGGGCATGAAGATGCGCGTCTCCATTGCACGCGCATTGGTGAGCAGGCCGCGCATTCTGCTCATGGATGAGCCGTTTGCGGCGCTTGACGAGATGACGCGCGACCGCTTGAATGAGGAGCTGCTGCGCCTTTATGCGGAGCAGAAGTGGACGGTGCTGTTTGTTACGCACTCCGTAGCGGAGGCCGTGTTTCTCTCCACGCGCATCGTTATTCTCGCCGCGCATCCGGGGCGCGTAGCACACGAGATTCCGGTCAACCTGCCCTGGCCGCGCACCGCCGAGACGCGCGAATCCACCGCGTTTGAAGAAGCGGTTACGCAGGCATCGCGGCTGCTGAGAGGAGTGTTTCAGGCATGAAGAAGCGCTGGCTCGCCGCGAACAGCCTGATCGTCTTTGCCTGCCTGGTCTTCATCTGGCAGCGTGTCGTGGTAATGGGCCATCTTCCGGCCTACATTCTGCCAGGGCCGCTCGCCGTGGCCGAGGCTTTGCGCGACCGCTATCCATCGCTGCTGAACTCGCTCTGGATCACGGCGCTCGAAGCCACAGGCGGATTGCTGGCCTCGATTGTGGTGGGCATCCTGGTGGCTATGATTTTTGCGCAATGGCGCTGGCTGCGGCAACTGGTTTATCCGTATACCATCCTGCTGCAAACGGTGCCCATCGTAGCCATCGCGCCGCTCATCATCAACTGGGCCGGGCCGGGAATCTTCGCGGTCACCGTCGTTACCTTCATCATCTGTCTTGCGCCCATCATCGCCAACACCACGCAGGGCCTGATCAGCGTAGATGAGAATCTGATTCATCTCTTCGTGATGCACAAGGCATCACCGGCGCAGATTCTCTTCAAGCTGCGGTTGCCCAACGCGCTGCCCAACATCTTTACCGGCATCCGCATTTCGGCCGGCATCAGCGTCATCGGCGGGCTTACCGGTGAGCTCTTTGCCGGCTCTACGCGCGTGGGTGAAGGCGGCCTGGGTTATGCGATCATCTATGCGAGCAATCAAATGGAGATCGGCTATCTGTTCGCGCTGGTGATTGCGGCAACGGTGCTTGGATTCCTGTTCTTTTTCATTGTGATGTTTCTGGAGTGGCTGGCGCTTCACAACTGGCACGAGTCGAGCCGGGCGCAGTCGGTTGATTAGGGAGTGAGTGGAATGCTGAGGATGGAGTCCGAGTCGGGGTGGTGGATGATTACGCATCCTGACCACGCTCGGTTGGCCGGCGCGTTTGCGGCCGCGTGGGGCAACGCGCGGTTTCGCAAGCCGGAGCCGCGCCTGCGCGTGCTGCACGGCATCGCCACGCACGATGACGGCTGGACGGCGCGGGATGCGCATCCGGCGATCACGCGCGAGGGCAAGCCCTCGGCATTTTCCATCGAACTGGTGGGCAAGTATTCAGCGTTCGAAGAGATCGACCTGGAAGAATATCTCGCGGTGCGCGACCGCGCCGTGCGCATCATTGCGGAGCAGGACCCGTATGCAGGGCTGCTGATCTCCATGCACACCTACAATCTGCTCACTGAACACGCCGACCGTTCGACCATCGCGCCCAGCGATCTTGGTTTGCTCGATGCATTCCTCAATCGCCAGCGTGCGCATCAGGCGCAACTGCGCGCTGAAATCACGGCTGACAGCTCGCTTAAAGACGAGGAAAAGTCGGAACAGACGATACTGGAGCATTTTCGCCTGTTGCAGGCCTGCGACAATCTGTCGCTGCTGGCGTGTGTTGCATTCGACAGGCCTTCGCACCTTCTGCACCCATTGCCGCTTTACGGCGGATCGACGGCCGAAGTGCAGGTGCTTCCCACCGCGCCGCGCCATTTTCGCTTGTCCCCGTGGCCGTTTAGCGAAAACGAGCTAATCTTTTGGTTTCCCGCGCGGCATGTGGCCGGAAAGCGGTTTGGCTCATCGACGGAACTGGAAGCAGCATTCGCCTCGGCAACCGAGCAGAGGCTGACGGTTACGTTGTCCGAGTAGTCTCCGCCTTGGTGCGCAGAAACAAGAAATCAGAATGCTCAAGACAAAAAGGGCGCCTGCCAAAGCAGACGCCCCTCTTTTGTTTCTGTGAGTGGATCAGAAGTCGAAGTGCAGCGACATCTGGATCTGGCGCGGCGCGCCGATGGTGTGGGTGACGATTCCCAGGCCGCTCGGACAACTGTAGAAGCTACCGGGTACGGTTCCAATGCCTTGCGCATTGCAAACGCCCGGCAACACCGGAGTGCCAGGGCTTGGGAATGCGTCATAGCCCGCATTTTGCGATACCTCGTTGCCAGGCACGTCAAAGCTGGAGGTATTGGTGAGGTTGTAGACATCAAAGGTGTATTTGAGGCTGTACTGCTCGTTATGGAAGCTGGTCACCTTCACGAGCGAGGCATCGGCCCGCTTCTGAAAGGCCTGGCGGAAGATGTTGCGCTGGCCATTCGTGAACCCCGTTTCGTAGGGATCGTCGGGTGGGATAGCGCCGCCGAGTCCGCCCTCAGGAAGCACAGGCAGCGTGAAGCAGTTCGGTTTTAGAGCAGGCAGGCCACCGGAAGGTGTCCATGCACCCGAGGCGCCTGTGAGAGCGGTCTTCGCTGAGCACCCATTGGCCAGTGGAACGATCGGGTTGGTGATGCCGTCGGCGGTTGAGTAGTAGATGCTGCCTACGGCGCCGGAGAAGTCGATGATGCTGTAGGGCTGGCCGCTTTGCAGAACGGTGAGGCCCACAATCGACCATCCATCGAGGAATTTGCCCGGAAGAGAATTTTCCGGAACGAGCTTGGGCACATCGAAGGTGTAGTCGAAGTTGAACACGTGAGTACGGTCGAAGTCGGCGGAGCCGTACCCGCTGCGAAGGTTAAGCGGATTGTTGCCGTTGTAAAAGAGGCCGAGTCCGCTTTGTTCGTCGAGAGCGTGCGACCAGGTGTAAGAAGCTCCGACCTGGAAGTCGTGGCTCATCCGTTTTTCAATGTGAGCCTGGAGCGCGTTGTAGTCGTCAATGCCCGCAGCCTTGTAGGTGATCGACTCAGCAGCGTAGCCGATATAGGGCACGCGCAAATCCACGTTGCCGCCCTCGTAGTTGGCCAGGTAGTAGCTGCCGTCCGGCAACTGGTCAAAGCCCACGTTGTAGCCGTAGCTGTAGTTCTGCTTGTACGAGCCGCCGCCGAGCAGCGGGTTGGAAGGCGACGCGATATTCGGCTGGTTGAAGGGAACCGGAATGACCTGATGGCGGCCGAGGTTCCCCACGTAGCCGATATCGACGGCCACATCGCCACGCGGTTGCCACTGAAAGTCCAGCGTGTAGTTGATGGTGTAGGGCAGCTTGTTGGCGCGGTCGTAGACGCCGAGCGAGATGGGCTGGCCGTTATTGATGATCTCGCCGCCGTTAGGCGTATTCGGGCACATCCCTGGGATGCCGCTGAGTCCGGTATTCACGATACTGCAGGCGTTAGGAAGGAAATTCGCCAGGTCTGAGGACTTCGGATTGGTGGGCGCGGCGTATTCCAGCGAAGTGCCGTAGGGATTCTCGAGATTGCCGGTCTCCGCCGTCGGAGGTCCGGTGGGCGGACCAAAACCGCCGTTTCCGCCGCAGGTGGGAATGTAGTACTCGTAGAGCGATTGCGACGAAGTGGGGCAACTGGATGCGTTGACGAAGGGAAGCTGCTGGTTCACGCCGAAGGGACCGCCGGTGACCGTGCCGATGGCGTAGCCGGGCGAGAAGTAGCTGAAGAGCTCGCCGCGATCGTAGTAGATGCCGGCGCCGGTGCGGAAGACGATGGTATTGTGATCCCGCGCCGGAGACCATGCGGCGCCGATACGCGGGCCGATGCCCCACTGGCGGCCGGTGAGCGTGGTGTTGCTCACGCCCTTGGTGCCGTTGGCATTGTTGCCGGCAATGATGAAGCCGGGATTCGCGATCGTATCGGAAACCTGGTCATAGCTATACAGCTTGGGATCGAAGTTGAAGATGCGCCCGTACTTTTCGGTGAGGCCGCCATCCCAGTCGTAGCGAACGCCGGCCGAGATTGAAAGCGTGGGCGTCACCTGAAACTTGTCCTCCACATACATGCCGAGCTGATTGGCGCGGTAGTAGCGGTTTGCGTCGCCCTGCAGGAACGAGCTCACATAGAAGCCGGTGGCCGAGCTGCCGGGCGTCACAAAACCCTGCATCATCTGGCTCAAGTCGTCGGTGGCCACCGTGCCCGTGCCGGTGCGCTTGTCGATGGTGTTGAGCTGGGTGTAGTTGTAGCTGGCGCCAAAGGAGATCGTATGCTTGCCCAGCATCCAGATCGCGTTTCCCGATGGCGAGAGCCGGTTCTGGAACATGCCGGTATTGGGCGCCTGGCCCTCAGCGTTCGGGCCGATATTGAGAATGGCCTGGGATTCGCCCGGCGGTTGATAGCTGCCGAGCACGTTGTACACAGACACGCCAGGGAAATATTTCGATCCGAACACATTGATGGATCCTGTGCCGGCCGTGCCGCCGGGGATGGAGCCCGGCCCGAAGGGCTGCTCGTTATCCGCCCAGTTCTTTTCGCGCAGAACGCCAATGGTCTGCGTTGTGCTCAGATTCGATTTGAGGATGAGCGTGTTGACGATCGAGAACTCCTGCGCCCCGGAATCAAGGTGCTCCATGAACCCCGGGACGCTCGAATACGAGTAGGGCGCGCGCGTTGGATCGTGCTGATAGAAATACTTGAGAGCGACAGTATCTTTGCTGGTCGCGTTGTAATCGAGATTGGCGACTCCCATGTCCGCGGTAAAGTAGCCGGTTCCGGGGATGAAAGCGTTGTCGATATGCGCGGCCGACGGGGTATTGGGCCAGAGGGAGTCGTTCGGGATCAGCCACTTTCCGGGCTCGCCGGGAAGCGCGGGAGAGTTAAACAGAATCTGGGCTAACGGGTCGATGACCATGGGGCAGGTGTAAGAGCTTTTGGAGCAATTGGGGCCGAGGCTTGTACCAAACGAATTATCGGTGACCTGCGCTAATCCGTTGGCGGAACGGTCGTCAGTCAGGTCGACAGGTACGTCGAGGAGAGAGTCGCCGATCTCCTGGTCGGAAACATGCAGGTGCTGATAGGCGACAAAACCGAAGAGCTTATCCTTGATGATCGGCCCGCCCACCGTGCCACCGAGCTCTTCGCGATGCAACTGCGGAACCTTGTCGTTTGCCGGAATGTCCTGATCCTGGTTGAAGAAGAACGGGGCCGCGTTGATCCAGCTTGTTCCATGGTGAAAATAGGCGGAGCCGTGGTACTGGTTGGTCCCGGACTTGGTGCTCATGTCGATGTGCGCGCCGGAGGTGGAACCCTGGTCAGCGTTATACATCGAGGAGTTCACGCGAACCTCCTGCAGCGTTTCAGGTGCGGGCGTTGGCAGAGCGTTGCCGATCGAAAGATAGATCGAAGCCACCGATGGAATCACGCCGCCGGCTCCGGTGCTCGAGGAAACGCCGGTTGAGTTGATCACGCGGGCAGAAGGTACTTCGCTGGTGCTTTTGCCGTTGAACAGGTTGGTCGCGTCCACGCCGTTCAGCAGAAAGCTGTTCGAGGTGTCGCGCTGGCCGTTGGCCCAGATGGGCGCATTGCCTAGGCCGGAGTTGGCTCCGGTGCCGCCAGAAAGCTCGGCATCGACGCCTGTTGACATGATCGCCAGGCCCGTGAAGCTGCCGGTCGGCAGCGGAGTGGCCGCAATCTGTGTGGTTTCCATCACGTAGCCGTTGGTGGTGTCCACGGCGTTCATCAACGGCGTGGCTTCCACTTCAATGGTCGTGCTGGTCTGGCCCACTTTGAGTGCGGCGTTCACGGTCGCCGTGCGGTCGGCTTGCACGGTGATGTGCGGTGTCTTCTGTGCCTCGTAGCCGTCGGCCGCGTAGGTGAGTGTGTAGGTCCCGATGGGCAGGTTCACGAGGGCGTAGGTGCCGTCGCCACTGGTCTTGGTGATGCGAGTCAGCGACGTCTGTTCATCCTTAACCGTCACCGTTACATTCGGAATCACACCGCCTGAGGCGTCCGTGACCACGCCGGTGATGCTGCCGAGTGTCTGCTGTGCCCAAAGAGAGCTGGCGCACAGCGCAGCGACTGCCACAAACGCGAGCAGCCGGGGAAGAAAAGACTGGAGATTTCGCATCGAGTGCCTCAAAGTGACCGACCTCGGAATAGAGATATCCCCATAGCTTCATTTGAGACGTCAATAAAAAGCAGTGGAAAATTAGAATTCCGTGTTTCAGGTAGACCAAGCTCAAAAACAGGAAATGTAAAACCTTCACGAGTCCAGCTCGTCCGTGGGTCCGGTCCTGCTCGCACTACGGGGTGTGCCTAGAGTACAGGTAGGGGCATAAAATTCCCATAAGTTTTCGGTGCCTTGAAGACTGGCGGCGAACGTCAGGCCGCTGGCAGCGCCGAGACATGGGCCTGGACGATGCGCCATCCCTCCGGGAGCCGCACCCACACCTGGCTTTGCCGGCCGCGCGTCTTCCGCACCGGGTCAGTGGCCGTAAGCCGTTCAAACTCCAGCGTGATACTGGCAAAATCGCGGCCAAAACTCACGATATCGAGCCGCGTCACAGTGCGCGCAAGGTTGGCAGCCGGGCGCGACTTGCGGAAGGCCTCCAGCTCCTCCGGCCCATAAAGATTTTCCGCGGCCCCGAAGCGCATCACCTGCGGGCTGGCCCAGAACATTTCCACCAGCTTTTCCACATCGTTCGCAACCAGCGCCTGCTCGTACTTGGGATAAAGCGCGCGCAGCTCGGCAATCACCTCAGGATCGTTGACGGTCATAGGACAGGGAAGAGCTCCTTGCCGGGGAGAATCTGCTTGGCCAGCGCGGCGCTCACGGTGTGCACCGGCTCGTTCACCACCTGGCTGAGCCGCAGCCTGAGCGCCACGCTGCACAGGATGTAGGCATGCACGTCGCTCATCCCGCAGCGGCTCGCCAGCAGGTCGATCATGCGGCCGGTGGCGGCCCGCGCCGCTTCCGCCAGGTTGGTTCCCGTTTCCACCACGATCCAGGAGTCCGAGCTTGAGTCGGGCGCCACGGCCTCGCTCGAGTCAATCAGCGGCCCAGTGAGCAGCGGTCCGGCCAGCGGCTGGTTCTTGTGCAGATGGAAGCGCAGCGTCACGTCCAGCGGGCACTCGATGCCGTTGATGCACACCTCGCCGTCGCCCTGCGCAGCATGTCCGTCGCCGCAACTGAAGAGCGCGCCGCGGTTGAAGACCGGCAGAAACAGCCGCGAACCGGCGCACAGCTCGCGCACATCGAGATTGCCGCCGAATGGACCCGGCGGACGGGTGCGAAACGATCCATCTTCCGCGCGCGCCACGCCCATCACGCCCAGAAATGGCCGCAAGGGCACAACCGCCGGCGAAAGCGAGTTTGTCGATTCGCCTTCAAGCTGCCAGTGAAAAAGATACGGCTGGCGAAAACGATCCTTGAGGAAGCCCAGCCCCTTGACCACGCTCGACCATCCCCAGCCCGAGTGGCGCGTTGCCAGCACGTCCACTTCCAGCACGTCGCCCGGCTCCGCGCCTTCAATCCAGATGGGCCCGGTAAGCGCGTGAATGCGGGTGCGGTCGATCGCCAGGTACTCGCCGGTCGTCATGCCGGGCCGCACCTGGCCGCCGCTCGCGTCCACGCACTGAATCTGCACCTCGTCGCCTGGGTCGATGCGCAACCGCGGCTCCAGTGTGCGGTCCCAGACTGAGTGCGTCGGTTCGGCTGAAAGCTCGTGCTCTCTCATGGCTCGTTCACTCGTACGCTCATCTGCACCTCAACCAGCGCATTGCGCGGCAGCGCGCTCACGCCCAGAGCCGCACGCACATGCCGGCCCGCTTCGCCAAACACCTGCACCAGCAGATCGGAGGCGCCGTTGATCACCTCCGGTGAGTCGCCAAAGCCGGGCGCGGCGTTGACGTAGCCATTCACCGTCAGCACCTCGGCGACGCGGTCCAGCGAGCCCAGCTCGCGCCTGAGCACGGCGAGCTGCGTCAACGCACAGGCGCGCGCCGCAGCATAGCCCTCCTCAATCGAGCGGTCCGCGCCTGCCATGCCGGCGATCACGCCATCGGGGCCGGTGGAGATTACGCCGGAGAGATATATCACCGATCCGACCCGTTTGGCCGGAACATAATTGCCGCCCGGTGCAGGCGGCTGCGGCAGTGCGAGCCTAAGAAAGGCCAAAGTTTTTTCAGCAGATTCCATCGGCGCCATTTGCAATCGACTGTAGCACGCGCGGGGGAGATTTTTCTTTCAGTCTTCACGGCGGGCAAGTTAGCATGAGCCATGCCGCGAGTTCTCCTGGCCTCGTTCCTTGCTGCTGTTATGGCCGCTTCGCTTGCCGCGCACTCGCATACCATCCTGCGCGCACAACGATCGTCGCCCGGCGACCTCGAGGTAGGCGGAGAACTCACCGGCCTTCCACCCGGTTCCATCCGCTACGTCCGCTACCAGGACCTGCTCGATCTGCCGCAGGAGACCTACACTGTACGCGACGACATCAACCTGCCGCGCAACACGGTCATCAGCGGGGTCGCGCTCACCACGCTTGCGCACCTCTTCGGCCAGTCGCCGGGCTCTGCGCTCATCGTCGCCATCTGCTACGACCGCTATCGTGCCAACTACCCGGCGGACTACCTCGCGGAGCATCATCCACTGCTGGTGCTGCGCATCAACGGCAAACTGCGCGACGGCTGGCCACCCTCAGGAAAAGGCGGTCCGCTGGGCCCTTATCTCATTTCGCACCCATTCTTCAAGCCGGCCTTCAAAGTGCTCTCGCATGAAGATGAGCCGCAGATTCCCTTTGGCGTGACACGGCTCGAGTTCCGCCGAGAGTCAGTCGTCTTCGGCG
>JBAUCP010000891.1:0-2326 GCA_049677625.1 Occallatibacter sp.
CCCCTGGGCTGGTTCTTGCGCGCCATGCACGGCTGGGGATCGAATTTCATGGTCGCCATCGTGCTCATCCACATGGCGCAGGTGTTTCTCTTCGGCAGCTACAAATTTCCGCGCGAGCTTACCTGGATTCTGGGCGTCTTTCTGCTGCTCATGACGCTCGGCATGGCCTTTACAGGGCAGGTGCTTCGCTTCGATCAGGACGCCTATTGGGGACTCGGCATCGGCGCGTCCATCGCCAGCCGCGTGCCCTGGATCGGCGGCGGGCTGGTGCATCTGCTGCTGGGCGGTCCCATCATTGCCGGCGGCACGCTCTCGCGCTTCTTCGCGTTCCATGTCTTCATGATTCCCGGCGCCATGTTGCTGTTCGCGTTTCTGCACGTGTGGATGGTGCTGAAACTCGGCATCAACGAGTGGCCCATGCCCGGCCGGCTTGTTCGCCGCGACACCTATATTGCGGAATACAACAAGCTGGCGCATGAAGACGGCATCCCGTTTGTCCCAGGCGCGTTCTGGAAGGATCTCATTTTCTCAGGCGCGATTCTCGCCGCGGTCGCGGTCTGCGCGTGGGTCTTCGGGCCCTATGGACCCGGCGGCCAGCCCGATCCCTCCATCATTCAAACCGTTCCCAAGCCCGACTTCTTCTTCCTGTGGATTTACACGATTCTCTCCTATCTTCCGCCGGAAATGGAGACGCCGTTCATCCTCATTGCGCCCATCGTAGGCATCGCCATTCTGCTGGCGCTGCCGTTCTACGCATCCGAGGGCGAAAAAAGCTGGCATCGCCGTCCCGTGGCCGTGCTGGCTGTCTCCACCATCGCCGTCTGCTGGGGCGTGCTCACGCAACTGGGCACCACCACCCCGTGGAGCCCGCACATGAGCGCGTGGAGCAGCGATCCCATCCCCGTCGCGCGCCTTCAGTCGCTTACACCGCTGGCGCGCCAGGGCGCAGTGGTCTTCCAGGCCAAGCAGTGTCGCAACTGCCACTCCGTCGGCGGCCTGGGCGGCGAGCGCGGCCCGGCGCTGGACGATGTGGCCACGCGCCTGACCATCGATCAATTGCGCTTCAAAGTCGTGAGCGGTGGCGGCAACATGCCTGCTTACGGCAAGAATCTTTCTCCGCCGGAGATCGAGGCGCTGGTCACATTCCTTGAAACCCTGCATCCGGCCAATGAGCCGCCGGCCTTCGACGCCGCACAGCAGGCGATTCGATCTCCGCAGCCTTCGGGGAGCGCCGCCGGCAACTCCGCTACTCCAGGCACCGGCCCATGATGCAATCGGTCACGCTCGCGGACCTCTTCACCCAATGGAGTGTTCCGTGGGCCGTGACCACTGCGCTCGCGCTCACCGCGCTCGTTTACACCCGCGGATGGCTGCGCATCCGGCGCACGCGGCCTGCGCAGTTTCTCGCGTGGCGGCTCAACTGCTTTCTCGGGGGAGTCGCCGCGCTCTTTGTCGCCGTGGCCTCGCCGCTCGACACCTTCAGCGGCTCGCTCCTGTTCATGCACATGGCGCAGCACTTCGTGCTCATGTCCATTGCGCCGCCGCTCATCGTCTTGGGAGCGCCCGTAGTTCCGTTGCTGCGCGGCCTGCCGCGCTGGATCATTCGCAGGCCGCTGCGGCCGTTCTTCGCGAGCGGCGTGCTGCCTGAGATCGAAGCTTTTCTCACCCGCCCGCTGATTGCCTGGCTGCTGATGAACATGGCCTACATCGGCTGGCACATTCCCGCGCCCTATGAGACCGCGCTCGCCTCAGAGAACGTGCACAACTTCGAGCACGCCTGCTTCTTCTTCACCAATCTCATCTTCTGGTGGCCCATCATTCAGCCCTGGCCCTCGCGCGCTGCGTTCACACGCTGGCTGCTGATTCCATATCTGCTGCTCGCGGACGTGGTCAACACCGCCGTCGCCGCGTTCCTGTGCTTCGCGGGCCGGCTGCTCTATCCCAGCTACGGCCTCATCGTGCGTCCGCTGGGCCTGAGCGCGCTCGACGACCAGGTGGCCGCGGGCGCATTCATGTGGGTCTTCGGATCGATGGTTTACCTCATCCCCGCCGTAGCCATCGTGGTGCAGTTGCTTTCACCGCGCAGCGAGCAGGGAAGGGCACACGCCCTGGATGGCGGTACGATCTAATAGGCACGAGGATGTGGCCGCCAGCTTCAATGTCGGGCACACGACCCTTTATTGGGCGCTTGAAGCACAAAAAAAAGCCCGTTGGGAACCAAGTGGTACGTCAGCAAGGTCAGGAATCACTTTATATGACGCGGCGAGATGAAATATTGAACGAATGGGCGGGCGCTTGGATAATAAACCCAAAATCGGACGAAGAC
>JBAUCP010000892.1:0-2458 GCA_049677625.1 Occallatibacter sp.
ATCCTGGAGCAGAAGGGCTACGTGGAGCACCGGCAGGAGGGCCGGGCGTTCGTTTACCGCCCGTGCGTGGCGGAGCACGAGGCCGGCCGGTCTGAGGTTCGCCATGTGTTGAGCCGGTTCTTCGGCAACTCGCGGGAGCAGCTTCTGCTCTCGCTCCTGGGAGATAACGAGATCTCCGCCGAGGAGCTGGAGCGGCTGAAGGAGGCGATTCGCAACACCGCACCCGACGCCGGCCCGCACGCCGCCGGTCAATCCGCCGCCGGCCAGCCTGCGGTTGCCCATCCGATGCCAGAGGAGGGGTTCTAAGCGCATGAATTTTGCCGCTGCTGCTGGCGCCTCATCCCTGATTTCATTTCTGATTGTGGGTTGGCTCTCGAGTGCATTTCACGCCTTCGCGCAGTGGGCTGCGCCCGTGGCGGTGGCTGCTCTGTGGCAGGGGGCCGCGGTCGCAGTTGGACTGGCTGTGTGCCTGCGGCTGGCGTCGCGCGTCTCGGCCACGCACCGCTTTGCGGCGTGGGCCGCAGGGTTTGGGGTGGTGGCCTGTTTGCCGGCTCTGCCGCTGCTGGCGCGGTTGGTTGCGGGATTTGCCGGCGGCGCAGCGGAGAGCGCTCCGGCCGCGGCAACGAGCGCCTCTCATCCGTGGCTCCAATTCGACGTCCGCTGGAGCCTGGCCATTGCCGGGCTTTGGCTGGCGCTCTCGGCATATAGAGCGGCCGGTCTGGTGATCCACTCGTTCCGGCTGCGGCGGCTGTGGCGTTCGGCAAAGCCTGTCGAAGACGGCTTTGCGTCCTCGATCGCATCCGCGCTGCTCGAAGAGCGTAGCAAAGCGGGACGCAGCAAAGTGGAGATCTGCACTACCGGCGAGCTCGACCGCCCCAGCGTGATCGGCTTTTTTGCGCCGCGCATTTTAATTCCGGACTGGCTGCTCGGCCGGCTCACGCGCGAAGAGCTGGAGCAGGTGATTCTGCATGAGTCCGAGCATCTGCGCCGGTGCGACGACTGGACCAATCTCATCCAGAAGCTGTGCCTAGTTGTGTTTCCGCTCAACCCCGCGCTGGCGTGGATGGAGCGGCGTCTCTCCAGGGAGCGCGAGATGGCCTGCGACGAGGGCGTGGTGCGGGTGACGGGCGCGCCGCGCGCTTACGCGGCCTGCCTGGCCAGCCTGGCCGAGCGCGGCCTGGAAAACAATGCGGCGAACATGCTCGCCCGCCGCGCCGAGGCGCTTTCGCTGGGAGCTTTCGAGCGCCGGCCGGAGCTGGTTCACCGTGTGCACAGCATTCTCTTCGGACAAAAGATGCTGCGCCCGCTCGCCGGCCGCGCGCTGCTGGGCGTGGTGGGCTGCGGACTGCTCTTCGGATCGGTGGAGCTGGCGCGATGCCCGCAGATGGTCGCCTTTGTGCCCACGCGCAGCGCAGCTTCGTTCACGGCAATGGCGGCTGAGGCTGAAGCTCCGCGCGCGCTTCCGGCCAGCTACGCGATGGCGCGCGAGAGCGATGGCTTCCGCGCGATCGATGCGGAGGCGATTGTGCCTTCGCGTGCGCAGCGGGCAACAATGGCCGGCGCGATGCGGCAGCCTGAGGCGGGCCGCTTGAGATCAATCAGCTTTGAGACGGCCAACGTTGAGGCGGCCAGTGCTGAAGCGGCGCAGGCGCGGAGTGAAAAGTCCACCGATCCGGCTGCGACCGCGGCACACGAGGAGTTGCTGAAAGCCGAGATGCCCGGCGCCGGAGCGGCCACAACGCAGGCTCCGCAGGAGTGGCTGGTAGTGACCGCGTGGCAGGTGCAGACGACATCGTTCAAGGCACAAAATGTGGCCGATTACGATGACGGCGCGCAGGCGACTGGCGCGAAGGCAGCCGATGCCGCAGATGGCCAGGCCGGGAAGGCCGGTCCGGCAGGCAGTATTGCCGTGACGCGGCTGATTCTGCGCGTTTATCCCGCCACGCCAGCGGCACAAGCCGGGCAAGCTGCCGGCAAAGCTGCGCGGCAGCCTGCAGCCACAAGCACCCAGTTGAAAACACTTCCGAGCCGGCCAAGTCCACGTCCTTTCGGCGCAGTGCCCTTTGGCGACGGCTGGCTGGTCATCGAACTTTAAACCTCAACTTTCAACCCCAATGGAGAAATGCACATGCCTGAAACAACTAATTCATTAGTAGCGAAGACGAAGAAGTACGCCGCGCCGCTGATCGCCTCGGCCACGCTCATCGTGACCTTCGCCTTCCTGTCCGGCCACAACTCCGCGCATGCCGCGGCGGCTGCCTCGGGGCCGCTGGACGACTCGAGCGTTTCGTCGCTGGTGGCGCTCGATAACGCGGTAGAAGCCGTCGCCGCGCGGGTGACGCCAGCCGTGGTCAACGTGCAGGTGACCTCGCGCGTCTCCGCGGACGACGCCTCAAACAACGGCCAGGACGGCGGCATTTCGCCGCAGGACCTGCCTCCCGGATTCCGCCAGTTCTTC
>JBAUCP010000893.1:0-9814 GCA_049677625.1 Occallatibacter sp.
GCGCAGCCCGCCGACGGCAACGCGCCGGCGCCCCAGCCGCAGGACCAGCAGCAGCAACCCGTGGCTGCGGCGGCGCAAAACCCGCAGTAAAAACAGGCATCCGGAAGCCGCCGGCCGGCGCAGCACAATGAACTGTGCCGCCGGCGGTTCCAGAACGGATGCCGAAGATAAAGTTTAAAGAGCAGCGTGCCGATTTCCCCTGAACTGGATGTGTTTCGTGGCGACTAGAGCAGTTCTCCAATTTGCGTGCCCTTGCGAGTTTCGTGCAAGGTGGCTTTTTCTTGAGAAAAAAGCCTCTCGGCGTCCTGCCTTCGGGGTACATCAATTGGAGAACTGCTGTACTCGATCGGTCCGGATTTTCTTTTGCGTTCTTCTTGCTGCCGCAGCGGTTTCAGCGCGCGCGCAGGTTGTTCCGGCAGCCAGCAGCCGCACCCTCGCCATCGACGCCGGCGGCTTGGGCTCCGTCTTCCAGCCGGACTATGCCGACCAGGTTAACGACACCGGCCAGGGTATTGCGGGGACCAGCCCCAACCGGCTCTACGGATTCGGCGCCTACGTCGACGCACGATTCACCCGCTGGGTGCAGATTGAGGCCGAGGGGCGCTGGCTGCACTACAACCAGTACCTGGGAATCGACGAAAACACCTACCTGATCGGCCCGCGCGTTCCCATCCACAACTTCCACGGCTGGACGCCTTACGGCAAAGTGCTGTTCGGCTGGGGCAGCGGCAGCTTTCTCTCCGGGCGCGCCGGCGCCATCGCCTTCGGCGGCGGCGTGGATTACCGCTTGACCCGCAAGCTGACCCTGCGCGCATTCGACTTCGAGTACCAGCGCCTGAGCGTGACGCCGACTCTCTGGCCCTACGGCGGCAGCGTGGGGTTGAGCTACAGAGTCTTCTAGCCGACCACTTCTGGCACGCCATCGGCCTCAACCCCGCATTCACACAGGAAGGCTGATCGCGGCCTCCGGCGGCCGATCCAATCCACCCATCTGTCTTGTATCAGGGCACGGGGGGATGGGCTGATCAGGCATTGAACGATGAATTCATTGTGATCTCTCATGTCCGAAGGGCCCATGACGATAATGTCCGTAGGGATTGATCGTGCATAATCGAGCGGCGCGATGACGAAAGATGTCTGCTACGCCAGCCTGCAGATTGGTTTGCGCCCATGGCGGCATCTTGAAGTAGTGATTCGAGGATTTCGATGAGTGGCTTTTTTTCCGTAGCGCGGCGCAAGAGCGAAGATCTGGCGGTGGCGAATGGACATGGTCTCGACGATGGTGATCTGCGAGCGCAAATGGAGGCGATCAACCTGTCCCAGGCCATGATCCGCTTCAATCTCGATGGCACCATCCTGAGCGCCAACGATAATTTCCTGCACGCAATGGGATACACGATCGGGGAGATTCGCGGAAAGCATCACAGCATCTTCGTCGATGCCGCTTACGCGAAGAGTCAGGAGTACAAGGAGTTCTGGGCCAAGCTGCGCAGTGGCGAGTTCGATGCCGGGGAGTACAAGCGTCTCGGAAAAGGTGGACGCGAGATCTGGATTCAGGCGAGCTACAATCCCGTCTTCGATCGGAATGGGAACCTGCATGAGGTCATCAAAGTTGCCTCCGATGTGACCGCCCGAAAGCTGCAGAGCGCGGAGTATGAAGGGCAAATCGCAGCGATCAATAGAGTCCAGGCAGTGATTTCGTTCTCGATGGATGGAATCATTCTGGACGCCAACGATGCCTTTCTCAATGCAATGGGATACACCCTTTCTGAAATTCGCGGCAAGCACCACAGCATGTTCATCGAGCCGGGAACGGAGAAGAGCTCGGAGTATCAGCAGTTCTGGAGCAACCTGCGCAGCGGCCGTTCCGACTCAAGGATATTCAGGCGTTTCGGAAAAGGTGGAAAGGTGGTCTGGATTCAGGCCTCTTACAATCCCATCCTCGATCTGAACGGCAAGCCCTTCAAGGTAGTGAAGTTCGCGACCGATGTGACCGAAATGGTCAACCTGCGGGACTCCGCTCGCTCTGCTGCGGAGAGCGTTGCGACGGCAACCTCGCAACTGTCGGCTTCCATTGCCGAGATCAACCGGAACATGGCTGAATCGAGGCTTGCCACCGATGCAATCCTGAGGACTACGGCCACCTCGGAAGAAGCTGCTGCTAGCCTGCTAAGCTCTATGAAATTGATGGAGTCGATGGCTTCGCTGATTCGCGATATTGCCGGGAGGGTGAACATCCTGGCGCTGAACGCGGCTATTGAAGCCGCGCGCGCAGGCGAGGCTGGAAAGGGATTTGCGGTGGTCGCCACAGAGGTAAAGAACCTGTCGAACCAGACGGCAACCGCCTCGGATAAAATCGTTGCCGAAATTGCCACGGTCCAGACGATTGCGTCAAAAGTGGCCGGGAGCGTGCAGGAGACAATGAGAGGGGTAAAGCTGGTGAATGATCACGTGCACAGCGTCGCAGTTGCCATTGAAGAGCAAAGCTCCGCCACCCAGGAGATCTCTGTACATTCCACGAGTACATCGCGATCCATCGAGCAGATCATCGACACAGCGAAACGGTAAGCTCTTCGAGCATTTCCGCTCCCTTCAACTGGCGGTAGCCCACCCTGAAACCCAGCAACGAATGTGGGTGGGCCCTCAATTTATACAACGAACTTCCTACGGCGCCACGTTCAGCGGCGCAGCCTTCGCCGTCGGCAAGCTCACACCCAGGATTCCCGCCACCGTGGGCGCAATCTGCCGCATGTCCACCAGCCCGAGGTCGCGATGACGTGCGATTCCGGCTCCCACGGCAAAGAACGATGAGCGCATCTCCGGAAACTCCGGCGAAAACCCATGCGAGCCCTTCGTGCCCGGAATCGGCGTGATCAGCGCGCCGCTGGTGGCGGGCGCCGTGTAGTAGCCCTGCTTCAAGACAACCAGAAACGCCGCATCCGGAAATCCTCCGCGCTTGACAAGTTCGTCGTGATCCAGAACCTGCGCAATCCCGTTCTCCGGATCGGCGGCCAGCTTCAAGAGCATCTCGTGCACCTTCTGCCCGGTCTCATGGTCGTTGGGATCGTGCAGCATGATGGCCGCCATGCCGCCTGCCATCCACGGCTGCGCCTTCCATGAAGTGATGACCGGAGTCTTCGACGCGGGGCTCATCGTTGCCTGAATCAACCCTGCCTGCAAAAACGGGATGAGCAGATTGACCCCGTGCGTGAGCGTCAGGAATCCGTGATCGGAGACGACGATGATGACGGCGTTGGGATCGTTGTCGAGCGCCCGCTGCGCGAGGCTCGCCACCATGCCGTCGAGTGCTTCCAGGTCCTGATCGGCCTCCGGGCTGAACGGGCCGTGCATGTGCTCGGTCTCATCGAGCGAGCTGAGATGGATGGTCATGAAGGCCGGCTTGTAGCGGCGCAGAATTTCAAGCGAGTAAAGTGTCTTGGCTGCGTCGCCGTCAACGTCGGTGTCGTTGCCGTTCATGTAGGGGCCGGTGGCCGACGCGAGTTCGTCGATGAGGTGCGCGGGGTGCGCGAGCGAGGCCATCAGCAGCTGGTCAGCGGAGTTGTCGTTGCTTCTCTCGCCCATGGTGCGCCAGTATTCGGGAATGAGCCAGTCGATGTCTGCGCCGACGGTGACTGGCCAGCCTACGCTGGCGGTCTTGAGGCCCGCGGCGTGCGCAGCCTGCCACAGAGTGGGTGCGCGGATCTGCGCGGCGTACCAATACCAGTCGCCGTTGAAGTGCTGCTCCGGATCGAACTCGAGATTGTTGTAGATGCCATGCTCGGCGGGCCACGCGCCAGTAATCAATGTGGTGTGGCTCGGATAAGTCACGGTGGGCCACACGCCGGTGACACCATCGGCGTAGGCGCCGTCGCTCACCAGGGTGCGCAGGTAAGGAATCTTGAGGCCATGCGCATCGGCCTGGGTGATGTATTCGGGCTTCATGCCGTCGATCGAGATCATCAGGACGGGCGCGGCGTGGGCGGCGAGCGCGAAAACGAGAAGGACAAGCGGCAGAACCAAAAAACGGCTGACGGAACGGCGAACTGGCGCGTTCATGCGGAGTGCTCCTCTTAGTATTTTGATGGGAAGCGACGAAGCCGTCCGCACTCTCAAATTAAATTCGCAAGCGAGCGGCGATGAAGACTGCGGGGAAGTATACACGAGCCGTGAGCCGCGAACAGTGGACGGTGAGCAGTGGTCGGGGTCAGGGTTGACGCTGGCCGTCTGCTTTCAGCGAGGCCTGCAGCTCAAGGATCTGCAACTGGACCTGCTTGAGCTCCTTTAAAAGGTAGACCTTGCTGTGGCTGATTCGGTACCCCAGTTCGTTGATTGCCCCCCCAAAGTACATCAATGCCGCGCCCATGTAGAGGCCGGCTCTTTGATCCGTGTTCAGATGGCGCCCCCACGACGAAATCGCGAGCCAAAAAACGCCGACACCGAGGAAGATAAAGGTTCTGGCCAACCAGCGTTCCCAGAACAGCGCCTTCTCGTGTTTCGCCAACAGGGACGCCGTTTCTTCCCGGTAGGCTGCAAGATTCTCTGGCTGCGGGAGATGCGCCAGCAATCGGTCGCGCAAACTGTCATTTTGCTTTTCCATCGTTCCCTCCACTCAAAATTTCCTTCATAGCCCGCTTGGCATAATGCATGCGGGATTTCACTGTTCCTTCGGAACACCCTACGACTTCGGCGATCTCGGCGATCGACAAGTCCTCAAGAAAATGCAGAACCAAAACCTCACGATGCTTCAGCCCGATTTGGCTCAACGCTTGATGCACCGCGGAGGCATCCTCGTCTGCAAAGGACGGCTCCTCAGCCTCCTGAAAGTCCTCGAGCTGGACCTTCTCGGCTTGCTCCCGTGAATAATTCTTACGGATTCGGTCTACAGCGGCTCCATGCGCGATCGAATACAGCCACGAGCGCAGGGATCTGGGATCCTTCAGCTTTCGAATATTGCGAAAGACTTTAACCCATACTTCCTGAAGCACGTCGAGCGCACCGTCCGCATCATCCGTCAGGCTGGCTGCGTAATAGAGCAGCGGCCGCTCCATTACGGCAATCAGGTCCTCGAAGGCACCCGCATCGCCAGCCTGACATCGGAGCGCGAGCCACTCATATTGCACTCGACTTTCGCTGCTCATGTGCATTCGTTATATATGTCGCAGCCGGAGCGCGGCCGGTTCAATTGGCAAGAAGAATTCTTTCCAGATACGCAAAAAGGGCTGCTCCGAAGAGCAGCCCTTAACTGACACCTGAAACCTG
The DNA here is from genome assembly GCA_049677625.1 of Occallatibacter sp. GTDB lineage: Bacteria > Acidobacteriota > Terriglobia > Terriglobales > Acidobacteriaceae > Telmatobacter. The sequence continues at coordinate 5,260 of JBAUCP010000893.1, forward strand.
ATTGCTGATCCTTGTTCCTACGCCGGCGAAGGCGAGCCTTCCGGGAATCCCGGACCGCCGCGGCTCTCGGGTTTGAGAACCTGCTGCGGGGTGCCGTCGGTGTCGCTGGGCGAAGCCAGCACGGAACGCATCGGAGGCAGCGTCTGGCCCTCGATGAGCATCCTCACCTCTTCGGCGTCGATGGTCTCGCGCTCCAGCAGCGCGGCGGCGATGCGGTGCATGGGGTCCTTGTTGGCCTCGATGATGGTGTGCGCCGATTGGTAGGCCTCATCGATCAGGCGGCGAACCTCAAGATCGATCTGCCGCGCCGTCTCCTCGCTGAAGTCGCGGTGCTGCGCGATCTCGCGGCCCAGGAAGATCTGCTCTTCCTTCTTGCCGAAGGTGAGCGGACCCAGGCGGCTCATGCCGTACTCGCAGACCATGCGGCGCGCGAGATCGGTGGCGGTCTCAATATCGCTGCCCGCGCCGGTGGACATCTGGTCGAGGAATATCTCTTCGGCCACGCGTCCGCCGTAGGCCGTCGCCAGGCGCGTTTCCAGGTACTCGCGCGTGTAATTGTGCCGGTCGTCGGGCAGATACACTGTAACGCCCAGCGCCATGCCGCGCGGGATGATGGTCACCTTGTGGATGGGGTCGGAGTTTTCGCGCCTGAACGAAACCAGTGCGTGGCCGGCCTCATGATACGCAGTCACGCGCTTCTCTTCGTCGGTCAGCAGCATCGACTTGCGCTCGGCGCCCATCAGAACCTTGTCCTTGGCCAGCTCGAAGTCGTACGTGGTGACCTGCTTGCGGTTCATGCGCGCCGCACTGAGCGCAGCCTCGTTCACCATGTTGGCCAGGTCGGCTCCGGAGAAGCCCGGTGTTCCGCGGGCCAGCACGTTCAGGTTGGTGTCCTCGGAGACGGGCACCTTCTTCACGTGCACGCGCAGCACTTCCTCGCGTCCGCGAATGTCGGGCAAGCCCACCACCACGCGGCGGTCAAAACGGCCGGGCCGCAGCAGCGCGGGATCGAGCACGTCGGGCCGGTTGGTGGCCGCGACCAGAATTACGCCGTCGTTCGACTCAAAGCCATCCATCTCCACGAGCAGTTGATTCAGCGTCTGCTCGCGCTCGTCGTGTCCGCCGCCCAGTCCGGCGCCGCGATGGCGTCCGACCGCGTCGATCTCGTCGATGAAGATGATGCAGGGAGCGTTCTTCTTGCCCTGCTCAAACAGGTCGCGCACGCGGCTTGCGCCCACGCCGACAAACATCTCCACAAAGTCCGAGCCGGAGATGGAGAAGAACGGCACATTGGCCTCGCCGGCCACAGCGCGCGCCAGCAGCGTTTTGCCGGTTCCCGGAGGGCCCACCAGCAGCACGCCCTTGGGAATGCGTCCGCCCAGCTTCTGGAACTTCTGCGGCTCGCGCAGATACTCGATAATCTCCTTCAGCTCTTCCTTGGCCTCATCCACGCCGGCCACATCTTTGAACGTGACCTTCTTCTGCTGCATCGACAGCAGGCGCGCGCGGCTCTTGCCAAACGAGAGCGCCTTGTTGCCGCCCGACTGCATTTGCCGCAACATGAAGAACCAGATGGCGCCCAGCAGCACGAACGGGCCCACGTTGAAGAGCAGCGGCAGAAGAATGTTGTTCTGCGGCTCCTTGATGGAGAAGTTCACCTTGGCGGCCAGCAGTTCCTTCTCGAGATCCTCATAGTTGCCGGGAATCGTGGTGTGGAACTGGTCCTTGGGAGAGATCTTCAGGTGGCCATGGAGCTCGTTGCCCTGAATGGACGCATCCAGCACCTGTCCGCTCTGCACCTTGTCGAACAGATCGGAGTAGTTGATCTCCGTGTCCTTCCCCATATTTGCGCTTCTCTGCACCACGCTCCACAAGAGCACGAGGCACATGAGGATAAAGACCCAGAACATGATTGTCTTAACGCTTGAATTCACCAGGACTCCTCTTTTCCGGCGACGGGGGTTATCGAAAGCTGTGCTCGCTCGCCGGCTGCCCCATCCGTTAGACGCTTGCGCCTTCCTGAAAGTGACAGAAAGTGCAATCCTTGCCAGCCGCAGACGCACGCAGTCCCCAGCCGGATTGGCAGTAACAAGATTGTACTCCCAGGAGAGTTGAACTTGCAGCTACGAATAACAGCACAAAACGGATGGCGCCTGACACAGACGGTTACCCTGGTTCAGGCGTTCGGCCGGGAGCTGCGTTCTGCTGGCTGAGCGGGGCGGCGTTAACGGTTATTCCGGCCTCCGGCTCCAGTTCCACGCCCTTCATCCAGAGGATGCGGCCACCCACTTCAAGCACCGGCCACAGGCTGCGCTCGGAGCCTGTAACTCGCAGACGTTCCAGCACTTCCTTCACTTTTCGCGAACCGCTGGAATAGCGCAGCCGCACCCGGTCGCCGGGCCTCCAGTTGCGCAGCCTGGCGACCGGCGGCTCTTCCCCACTGCGCTCTATCGCCTGCGCCGCGCCCGAGCGCTCGATCCTGAGACGTACCCCAAAGGTTGCAGCCACAATTTCGCCGGGAATTACCACCGAGTATGCAGGAGCGGTTCCCTCCGCGCCCTTCCCGTGGCCCATAGCAAGACGCAGCTCCCGCGCCGTGCGCTCAACCCAAAGGTCTTGCGCGAGTTCCAGTCTCTGCCCGGCACGGCCTTCGAGCGCCAGCCTGCGTAGGGCCTCAGTGGCCGCAAAATCGGGCTCGGCGCCAAGCTGCGCCGCGGCGTAGCGCAACAGCCTGCGCTGCAATGCCGGCGCAAGCGCGGCCAGCCTTGCGCACTCGACTGCCAGCCCATCTCCGGCAGCGCGGCCTCCGCCACGCACCGGCTTGCCGGGCAAAAGCAGTTGCTGCGCCAGGCGCGCAACTTCCGCCTGCCACCAGGCCTCCTCATCGCGCGCAAGTGCAGCCATCTGCGTCAGATGGCCGCGCAATTGCGGATTCCAGCCTTCGAGCAGCGGCAGCAGCTCATGCCGGATGCGGTTGCGCGTAAACGTCAGATGCCGGTTCGAGGAGTCCTCACGCCACGCCTGGCCGATTGCGCCAAGATACGCTTCCACTTCAGCCCGCGTGGCTGCGAGCAGCGGGCGCAGAACACAGCCCTCTGCGTATTCGAGCTTGGGATGAATTCCCGACAGGCCCTCAGTCCACGCGCCGCGCAGAAATTTGGCCAGCACCGTTTCAGCCTGATCGTCGAGCGTATGCGCGGTCGCCACTGCGTCGAGCACCACTGCGTGGGGCGGAGTTTTGGACAAGAGCGTGCGAAACCATGAATAACGCAAGCGGCGCGCCGCCTCTTCAAGGGATTCGCCGGCCTTTCCGGATTCAGGATGCGCGCGCGCTTCGGCCTCCGTATCGACCTTGGCCTCATGAAACGGCAGCCCCAGGCTCAACGCCAGCGCGCGGCAAAACTCCAGATCGCCATCGGCCTCCGCGCCGCGCAGGCCGTGGTGCAGATGGGCGACGTGAAGCACTAGGCCCAGCTCGACGCTACGCTCGGCCAACGCACGCAGCAGGGCCACGGAGTCCGCGCCGCCGGAGACGGCGACGGCGAGGCGCTGGCCAGGGATGAACTGCGATCTGTCGAGCGGAAGCGATGCCGGTGACGATGAGCGCACGAGAGGATGATAGCGCGAGGCAGGGCCAAGAGAATTTAAACGAGATATAAGCTCAATTCGCGTAATGGCGTTTCCTTGCCATTATGCGACCATGATAGCCTTTGATTCCCCCTAACTACTAGCCAATTGGCTCAATCGAACGCGCTCTGTGAGGTGCACAGTGTTCCCTCAGCTCAGGGTTAGGATCGACCTCGAAGCAAAGCTTGCGCAGCCTTGTTACAAGTCAATGCTTGACTACTACAACCAAAACCGGACTCGGACATTCGACAAAATTTGGCATATGAAGGGGACGGAAAAGTACACGGCCGCAAGCCTGGCGCGTCAAACTACCCGAGATATCGCGTCGAAGCGGCAATTGCTCGGCGGCGAGGTATTGGAACTGAATGGACCTGTCGAGTTCTACCGGGCGCACGACGGCGGGAGTATTTCACCTACGTCCGCAGGCACTCTCGGTCGGTGCTGGGTCGACAGAGAATTAGTGGCAAATCTGGCGGCTTCGACCGCTTCATTCAAAGGTGAGGAACGAATCCTATTTTTTATGGACTGGCTGCGCGCCTGCAGTTTCGTTCTGAAAGAGTGGAACGAGATGAAATTTCTGGCTTGTATGCGAGTTCCGGACGGCTGCCGGGTTGTGGTGGTGAAAGGTAAGGGTGACTGGAATGCGCTACTTCCGCCTGAATGTAGAACTGTAGCAGGCCGTCGACCTACCACTCCGGTTCCGGACAATGTAGCCAAACAGCTGCAGCATATGTCGATAGAAGGTACCACGCAATATGTCATACCTCTCTTCAACGGCAGCTGGGTCAATCGCGTAGACGAGAGCTCACCATCGTGGCCGTTTTATAAGACCAAATGAGGCTTTTAAATGACAACGCCCAGAGATAAGCACGCGCTACGCTTCGTCTGAGGAATTTCATACCCGTTGCGGATCCTGTCCGGCGACGCG
>JBAUCP010000894.1:0-17921 GCA_049677625.1 Occallatibacter sp.
CCTCGGTGGTCAGGTTAAAACCGGCCACTTGTGGTCGCTTCAAAACCGGCCACTTTGAGAGGGCCGAGAACGTAATTGTTTTACTCTCCCGCGAGTGTTTCTGCAAGGACTGATTCGGGTGAGCGGAGTTAAGTAGCGGAACAGCTTGAGATCCGTTGTTCAGTTGGACCGTTCTGGCCGGTTTATAACATGGCTCGCCGATTTTACACGCACCATGCGCATTGTTCCCGGATGATCCTTCGTCAACGGACAGACAACGAAGTCAGCGAAGATCTGGTCGTCGAAGCTCTTAAGTAGCGGCCCGACATTCGCAGGAAGATCGGAGTCCTCGCTCGGAATCCCTAGCATCCGGTGCGTTCCAACGATCCAGATTCGTGTTGAAGGAGTGCCATTGTAGTAGGACAAGCGGCCTTTGACCTGATAGCACGTACCAGCGTTTTTGTCTGCAGCCCAGCAGGGTATCCCGAGCAATAACGTCAAAAGGACGAATCGTTTCACGTTTCAGCTCCATCTGCCTTCAGCTCTAATAATCCCACCGTCCGCCAGCTTGCGCTAGCCTCATGGGAAGCCGAACGGGGCCACAACGCTGAACCGCCTTTGATATTCAAGACCTCGGGATGCGTGTTAGAGTTGTAATCGCTCCGCCGGGGTCGCGCCCTGCGGAGCGGTCCAGGGCCGATGACGCGGGGCTGGCTCCGAAGGAATCGGTAATCGAGACCCTCTGCGGTTTGCCCGATGGGCCGGCCGGCAGAGGGTTTCGTGTTTTTGCCATGATTCCTATGGTGAGGCTTCGCCGGGAGAGGCTTCTGGATCACGAGTCGCGACGCCGCCGGGCGTTCTTTGCCCGGCCTCCTTATCGCCTTTGTTTTTGCCTTTGCTTTTGTCATTGGCTTTTTCCCTCACCGCTGGTTTTGGTTCGCCAACTGCGCGGGCCGCACTTGAGTACGTGTCCGTGATGCAGCAGCCGATCCAGCATGGCGGAGACGGCGGCGCTATCACCCAGCAGTTTGCCCCAGTCTTCCACCGGCCGATTCGATGTGAGCAGCGTGCTTGCACGTTCGTACCGTCGCATAATGATCTCCAGTAACTCCTCGGCGGCGGTCAGCGGAAGCTTGCGCATGCCGAGATCGTCGATGATCAGCAACGGCACGGTGGTCAGCAGTTCCATGTGCTGCTTGCGTTTGCCATCCAGCGTGGCGTCGGCAAGTTCTTCCAACAGAGCGTGCGCCTCGCGATAGAAGACGCGGTAGCCTTGCTGGATGACCGCGTGGCCGATGGCCTGCGCGATGTGACTCTTGCCCGAGCCAGGTGGACCTAAAAACAGTGAGTCTTCGCGCCGTCCCACCCAGCCGGCGGCGGCCAGATCGAAGACCAGACTGCGATTCATCTTGGGGTTGAACTGGAAGTCGAAGTTATCCAGTTGCTTGTTTGCGTCGCGGAACTGCGCCTGCTTGTGGCGCCGGGCCAGCAGCCGTTCGCTGCGGCAGGCGATTTCATCGGAGACCAGCGTGGAGATCAGGTCGATGGGAGCCATGTTTTCCGATTGCGATTGCAGCAGGCGTGTTTCCAGCACGGCGACCATGCCTCCCAGCCGCAGTTGATGCAGGGCGCGATTGAGTTCGATCAGATTCATAGTGTGCTTTCCTCGAAGTCCAGACGTTGTTGGATCAGGTCGCGATACTGGGTCAGCTCGCGGATCAGGGGATCGACTTGGCGCAGGCTCAACGGGGCTTGTTGACTGCGCTCCAGGTAACGGCGCACGAAGCGGTACTCGGCCACGCCGAACTCCAGCGCCGCCGCGCAGGCCTGGTCGCAGGCAACGCAGCCATACCTTTTGGCCAGCGAGAGCACACCCATGATGCGGCGGATCCCCGCCTCGGCCTGACGCTGATGGATGGCGTCACAGACTGCGCCGATGCTGGCTCCGGCCTTGTGCGCCCGCGCCAGCAGCTGATGCGTGTGTTGCGGCGTGCGCCGCGGACGGTCCATATCGCGGATTCGATGGCCGCCGCGCTTCTGGCCCAGATGTTCGCGCAACAGCTCGCCGGTGCGCGGATCGAGCAGCCGCACATACATCGCGTCCCACTGCACATGGAGCTGCCGCCCGATCCAGCCTGGCGGCGCTCCGTAGTAAGCCGCTTCAACCTCGACGCAGCCATCGAGATGCACCGTGCGCTCGCCGTACTGGTAGTAACGGAACGGCTCCAGCGGTAACGGCTGCAGCAGAGGCTTCTCTTCGGCGAACATCGCCGCCACCTGCCGCTTGGTGCGGCCATGGATGCGCTTGTCGGCCCAGCGTTCTTCCCAGTGATCGAGATAGGCCTGCGCTTCTTCCAGGCTCTCGAACTTCTTGCCTTTCAGCGGCGTCTTTTGCGCATGGCCGACGCCGGATTCGACCTTGCCCTTGCGATCTGGATCGCGCACCTTGCAGGGCAACGCTGTAGCTCCGTAGTGCGCCAGAACGTCGCGATAGAGGGGATTCAAGCCTGGATCGTAGATGTCCGGCGCCAGTACGCCTTCACGCAAGTTGTCCGAGACCACGATCCTGGTCGAGCCGCCCAGCCGGCGAAAGGCCTTCTCGTGCAGCTCGGCCCACACTCGTGAACTCGATTTGAACGCCAGCAGCCGAACCGACTTGCGGCTATAACCCAGCGTCATCACGAATAGCCGCGTTCGGCGGTACTTGCCGCTGTCCGGATCGCGCACCATCGGCCCGGTGCCGTAGTCAACCTGGCACTCTTCACCCGGCCGCGTTTCGATGATCACACGAGCATCGGGCGACCCGGCTTCGCGCAGCCCCCGCACGAAACGCCTCACGCTCTGATAGCCGCCCGTGAACCCATGGCCATCGACCAGATCCTGCCAGATGCCCATCGCGTTGCGGCCGCGCTCCAACTCCAGCGCGATCAGCTCACGGTAGGGTTCACTGGCGCTGGCCGTGCGATGGCTGTCCTGCGCCGGAGCTGCCCCCGAGGGCAAAAAGCCGGTGATCACTGAAGTGGCCGGTTTTGAACTGTCCGAGCCGGTGATCACCAAAGTGGCCGCTTTTGCCAGGGACTTCTCGCCCCAGCTTCCCGGCGAACGAATCACGATCCCTGACGACCTCAGATAATCGCTCGCCGTCTCGCGACGAACTCCCGTCGCATGCTCGATCCGTCGCAGGGACCAGCCCAGACGCCCCAGCGCGATCACCTGTTCCCGCTTCTCTCTGCTCAAGACATTACCCATGCCAACAGAGGCTAATTGCCTCCGTCAGTGCGTATGTCTCAGCCCCTCAGAGTGGCCGGTTTTCAAGTGATCATAAGTGGCCGCTTTTGGGTGATCACCAAGGACTTCACACGACGCGCTTTCCTTTCGGCTTCAATCGCTTCGGGGGGACGATTAGTTAAGCCGCCCTGTGCTTTGCACTGCGGATATTCAGGACACCCCCAAAATTCACCGCGATAGCCGTTAACTCTGTGCATAGGTACCTCGTGCTCTAGGCACCAAGGGGCGTCCAAATCTAAGTCGGGGTACTTGAGCTGCGAGATGCTTATCGTTGTTTTGACCTCGTGGCTTGAACCATCGTGAAAAGCGATTCCAGAGGACGCGCCGTGATTGTCTAGCGGTAGGGAGGCTTGCTGAAGTCATTCTTTCCTGTCGACCATCCGAGCTTCGATTCTCATCTTTGTTGCAATTTTGAGTTATCCCGCATCAAGCCTTGAACAATACTGAATAGATACATCATCGATTCGCGTATGCCAAAAGAGTCGTTGCGCCGGCTAGACAGATAATACTCATGACCAGGAGCGCTCGAGCAGTACGCGGCGCAAATGTCCATTCGCCTGTGAATACACCGGACAGGGTTGCGGCCATAATCATGAAGATTTGGAACAGTCCCCAGCCAATCGATGTTCCGAAACGGCCCAGGTAGGTTGCGCTCATTCCATACAACGCAAACGCACCCATCCACAGGCTTGCCATTAGGACGGCCCACAGCACATCCGGAGAGTTGGATTTGAAGAGCATTCCGGTCCGGTTCCTGCATAGAAGATAAATGCTGTATCCGATATTGGGGACGAGGCCGCCAGCCAATCCAATCGGCCAAACAGCATAAGCAGCCCGAACTTCCGGATTGCCTAAGCGGACTGCGGCTACAGCAATGTCCTGTCCGAATGCAAAGGAGTAGTTGAGCATCGGCGCCAGGATGCCGCACAACACCGCGACGAATACGGCAGTGTTATATCGCCCCGAGGGGGACGTTGTACCAGCCTCCTGCTGGTATTCTCGGATCTGGCCTGCCCATGCAGAGAGTGCGATTCCGATCAGCATTACAGCAATCCCGGTCAGGACCTGGATCAAAAGGATCCTGTCCATCTCCGCCCGATGTTGCACAAATAGCGGAACCAGCGTCCCAAGAAGCGTGCCCAATCCAACTACGATTGCGTATGCAAGGACGAGTCCCAGACGCTGAATCGAGATTCCGAAGAGCACTTGCGCAATGCCCCAGCCAGCTCCGAACAAAATGGGAACGACAAATTCGGAGAGAGTCAACGAATTGTAAGCTTGAAACAAATGTTGCACCAGGCTCAGCGCAAGTGTCCACGGAAGAACAACCAGAGAAACCAAGCTGAAGATGAGCCAGGTATTCTCCCAACGCCACCTTCGATTGAACTTGAGTGGAAGCATGCAGCAGCCGGCCATAATGCCGGCAGCGAGAATCAGAGCTATACCAACCCAAAACGACTGCGGCACTTATCTGTCCTCCTTGCTAAATCAAGAGGCAGAGCCTTCGAACTCCGCCGGGCCGAGCCGATACGCTTCGATCGCGGCCTTCGACAGAATCCATTCCTGCTCTGTCGTTGACAGTTGACTGATCGCGAATCGGACGGCATCTGTCCAGCGTTTGTAAGAGCATGCCAGGGTCACTACCGGCCAATCTGATCCGAACATGAGCCGCCTGGGAGTAAACGATTCCACAACCGTTTCGATATATGGGTACAGTGTGTCGTTAGACCACTTATGCCAGTCATCTTCGGTCACCATTCCAGAAATCTTGCAGTAAACATTCGGCCTCCGTGCCAACTCCCGAATGTTCTCTTGCCACGGAGACAATGCGCGATCACGAATGCGCGGTTTGGCAACGTGGTCGAGGACAAAAACCTGATTCGGGTGCCGATCTACGAATTGAATCGTTTGGGGAAGATGTCTTTCTAAGACAAGGATGTCGTATCCGAGGTTGAATTGCTTCAGCGCGGCTACGCCACTGTTGAAATCTTCACGCAGCACGAACTGGTCATCCGGTTCATCCTGTATCGGATGACGTACTGCCTTCATTTTGGGAAAGGAGGCCAGCCGCTCCAGGTCCGGAGTGACAGTTGGACTTGTGAGGGATGTCCAACCGACAACCCCGCAAATCAGATCCCCTGCGGCGGCAAGCCGGCATAGCCACGCTGTCTCTTCATTGGTTCTCGCGCTCTCGACAACGATCGTCCGCGTAACGCCTGCTCCAGAGGTCACTTCGCGCAGGTCATCGATCAAGAAGTTTCGCCGCAAACCCTCCATGCCGTCTTCCATCCAATCTGGCCCCGGAGGAAGATAACGCCACAAATGGTGATGCGCGTCAATGCATGCAGTACTCATACTCGGGAAGCACCGAAAAACAAGAATGGATATCTATTTCGCGGCCCGTTCGATCATGGAACAGATATACGCCTGAACTGATTTTCCACGGATACCTTCATATCGGCGGATGCGCCGGGCTCCTGTGGCGTCTGGTAGACGCCGTCTTGCACCAGGGCCGGATGGACGAAATGGGTTCGAAGGTGCGGAATGTGCTCGAGAAACTCCACCTTGAGTCCCAGCCCAATGTGGTTGAAGAGAACCAGATGCTGGTGAATCTGGCCCATATCCCCGACATGCGGCACAACCGGCAGTTGGAACTTCTTTGCCATTAGACTGACGGCGAGGAACTCGCTCACACCTGCGAGCCGCGTGCAATCTGCCTGAACGAAGTGCATACCGCCGTAAACGAAATAGTTCTTGAACATAATCCTGTTGGGAATATGTTCGCCCGCGGCTATACGAACCGGCGCAATCGCCCGAGCAAGCTCTACGTGGGTGTGGATATCGTCAGGGTGGGTCGGCTCTTCAATCCACAGCGGTCTAAACGAAGCCAGAGCCCGGCACCTGCGCAGGGCCTCGGCCGCATTCCATCGCTGGTTGGCGTCAAACATCAGGATGCCTGAATCGCCCGCTATCTCGCGCAGCATGGCTGCACGGCGCGCATCCCGATCCTCGTTGTCAGAACCGACCTTAAGTTTGAAGGCGCGAAATCCGCGATCCATGGCGTTGAGCGTGAGTTCACGTACCTTCACGTCGTCATACGCCATCCACCCTACAGAAGTATCGTAGCCGGGGTAACCGGTTCGCAGAATAGACTCGCGTGCTTGTCGAGTTGGCCTTTCATTGCGCAGCAAGTTCAAGGCTTCGTCATGCGAGAGAACATCTTCGAGATAACTTAGATCCAGCGCAGCCACGAGCGCTTCTTCGTCGAGATCGAGCAGGAGCTTCCAAAGCGGCACACCGCGGCTCTTGGCCCAGAGATCCCAGCAGGCATTCGAGATCGAAGCCAGCGCAAGATGCACGACTCCTTTGTGCGGTCCGAGCCATCGCAGAGCGGGATCATTCGCCATCTCGCGTGCGACGTTGCCAAAACTCGCCATGAGTTCTTCTATCGGGCGGCCCAAGAGTGGCCGCGCCAACATGCGGATCGCTTCGCACACCAATCGATTGCCGTCGCCCAGAGCAAGTGCGAGCCCAACGCCCGTCGGTCCATCTTCTGTCTTCAGGTGGGTCAGCGACATCGCGTACACCGGAGACGTATGCATGGCATCGCTGCCCGCGCCCTCCGGTAATGAAAATCGCGCATCGATGGCGTCGATCGATTGGATCGCAGAACTGCACATGGTTGTCTCCATCAGCGTCGATAGCCCAGTTCGGCGCCGCCACTTACCGGTAGAGTGCAGCCGGTAATAAACCGCGCGCGTTGCGAAAGAAGAAAAACGGCTGCATCCGCAATCACATCGCCGTGGGGACAGGCGCCGAGGAGATGGATGTCATCGAGGTATTGGCGAATGCTGCCGGGATCAGGTTGCTCGCCGCACCACTTTTCGAGCATCGGCGTCCACACGCCCGCAGGGCAGATAGCATTCACGCGAATTCCCTTCGGGGCGTAGTCGACGGCCATCGCCTTTGTCAGCGCGATGAGCGCGCCCTTCGAGGCCACGTATGCGGCATGATTGTCCTGTCCAATTAATCCGACCATGCTCGCTGTATTGAGAATCGAGCCTTTAGCAGCAGCCAGCGCATCGAGGGAAAATCGCGTTGTCCAGAAGACTGATTTCACGTTGACGCGCATCAGTTCGTCCCACTCCTGCTCCGTGGTCTGATCCAACGGGCTGGATGGGCTGGCGATGCCCGCATTGTTGTGCACTGCATCCAGCTTGCCGTAGTGCGTCAACACCACGTCAATTGCGGATTTTACTGCGGGACCTTCCCCAACGTCGGCCTGCACCGCCATGCAATCCGATCCCAATGCGGCAACGGCCTGCTCGGCCTTTTCGCCGTCACGGTCAACGATAGCCACGGCGGCTCCCTCGCGCACATAGGCAGAAGCACACTCTCGGCCGATGCCCTCGGCGCCACCGGTCAGCAATATTACCTTGCCGCTCAGCTCACCCGGCATGCTCTTCCCGTTTTTCCCAATAGTCATACGCAGTCTTGGCAAACCGATCCATCGCCTTCTTCACGTATTGCTCGGCAATTTCACCTTCGCCCTCACGAATCAAATCGATAATTCTCTGGTGAGCTTCGAGATCTTTCTCCCATGCCGATGTGGACTGGCCACTCGCGGATACGCGCATCCGCACAAAGGCGAACAGCGGAACCAGAATACGGCGTGCATGTTCAATCAGGTACGGATTGTGCGAAAGGTCGCATAGAGCAAGATGGAAGTGAAGATCGCAATCGATCAAGCCTTCACGATCTCCTGTCGTGGCCGACTCACGCATAGCATCCATCGTCGCTTGCAGGCCATTGATGTCTTGTCGAAATTGCGCAGCAAGACGGGCTGCAAGGCCCTCTATTGCGCCGCGAAGGTAATAGATGTGGGAGACATCAATTTCACTCAGATGAATCACTCGGGCGCTGCGATTGGGAGCCTTCGTGACAAACCCTTCCTGCGCTAGAATATTGATAGCTTCTCGGATCGAAGCCTGCGCTACGCCAAACTTCGCGGCCCACTTCCCTTCCACAATGCGCTCGCCTGGTTTCAGGGAACCATTGAGGATCTCCGCGCGGAGCTTATCGGACAGAAGATTTTTGATCAGTACGGTAGGCGTCGGTATGTTCGATGCATCCATTTGAGCGCTCAAAATCCAAGAGGATGATCATATCGTCGCAGCGCGATGCAAGTCAATTAATATGATAATTTCACAAATAATGGTGGTTTATCCCGATGTAAAGAGATCTCATCTTCTGTATTCGCAATAACCATGAGCGCTCAACAATCACCTGCTCATTTTTGTCACTTCCTCCTGTGCAATGAAGAGCGCCTTTGCGGCATTGGCATTGTCGGGATCTTCCTTGAGGACTTCCTGCAATTGAGCGATCCCATCCTCCCATTTTCCGATCCTGCACAATGCCAACCCATAATTCAACCGGAAACCATATCCTGTCGGATCCAGATCGACTGCTGCATGGTACTTGTCCAACGCGCCGAGAAGATCGCCGTTGTGCTCTAACTTGAGCCCTTCTTCGTTCAAGGCAGAGGCTGTGAAGAGAACTTCACCGGCTTGAGTACTGAGGCGTTGCATTTTGAGGACCTGTTCCTCCACTTGTTTTGAGTCATCGATCTTGCCAATTGCGCGAAGGGCTCGCGTCAAAGAATAGAGCGTAGCTTTGTCATCGAGGCCGAGCGAGCGTGCAGTTTGCAGATGCTTCACCGCCAGTGCCGCATCGCCATTTTCAAGATAGAGCCGGCCCAGCCACGACTGCATCTGAGCGTTTTGGGGCTCCAGATCAACGGTTTTTAGGGCTGCTGCGATTGCACCAACAGGGTCTCCTTTGCTGCTCTTGAGTTGGGACAGATCGAACCAGGCGTCTGCATCGCCGGGACTCACCTGGGTCGCTTTCTCTAAATCGAGTATCGCGTTGTCGTTGTCTCCCTGCGCACTCCACACCTTTGCTCTCAGGAAATATGCCCTCGCGGCAGATTGCGTCGCACCATAGAGGACGAGCGCTCTATCAAGATGTTCATGGGCGAGGGATAGCTCGCCGGTTTGAGCCAATAGCAGAGCCAGGTTGACGTGGGCCTCCGCGAAGTCCGGGTCCAGAGAAAGCGCGTCTTCGAAGGCTTTGCGAGCCGCATCCGTCTCGAGGAATCGGCTTAAGACGACTCCCAATTGATTACGCGCTTTCGCCGAGTCAGGCGATAAATTGATTGCAGTCTCAATCTCTTTGAGCGATTGCGCACGAAGACCTTGCAATGCCAAGGCATTCCCAAGCAATAGATGTGCATCGGAGTTGCCGGGATCATCTCGAACAACCTGGCGGAGGACTACTACAGCTTGAGACAAAGAACCGTTCGCCAGTAAGTCTTGCGCTTTTTTGAATTCGCTCGGCGCGTCACACAGCAGGCAGGGACAAAGTATAAGCAGCAAAATTCGGGCGAGGCTCTTGGCTTTGAAGATTCCGAGCACTTATACCTCCCACTCCCTGGCAGGAACACGATGCGATAAAACAACCGTCATTCGCCCCTGCATTGTGCCGCTCGCGCATATCGCTCAGGCTTCTTTACGCAGATCTACCCCGCTCTCTCCGGATCGAATGCTGAGCAACTCGCTTCCGTACCGCACATGGTGCAGCTCTCCACGGAATCCTCGCCGCACCGTAGAGTCCATCAATGCAGGTTTGCTTCCGGGTTTGGCGTCATACCCAAAGAGCGTGCAGATGACGGTTTCGGCGAAGGCTCCGCCGCCTGAACACTCGCGCATACAGCCTTCCCGTTGAGCAATCCGTACCGGCGCATCATATTGATCTCTGGTTGGTCCATAAAACTCATGCGCCTGCGCGTAGACGCCTTCGTAGATCGCGGCCTGCGTTCGCCACAGAAACCTAATGGCATCCTCCCAATAACCTAATGCGCACATCGCATCCACCGTCACCGCCGGCCATGCGTCGTATGCTCCCATCGATCCATGATCGGGACGGTCGGAGACGGCAGCGGCGACGTCAAGCATGGACTGCGCCCGCATCCATTTCTCGGCCAATAGCTCTCGATTCACGAAGCCGACCATCTCCCCACGCACATTCGCTGAAAGATCGCCGGCCATGAAACGGCCCACCGTCGCAAAGTCATAGCAGTGACGCATCTCCACGCGGCTTCCGTCCCGGTGAAGACTCGCCCAGACGCCCGTTCCCGGAACATACAAACTCATCACCGCTTTTACCATCGCATTCGCTTCGGCCTGCATCTGGCGTGCCTCGTCCGGCTCGCCAACTGCCTGCAGAATGCCGGCAAACTCGCGCATCATCCACACATCGGCTGCATTGAACGACGGCACCTTGTGAATATAGGTCGGCGCGCACTCAAGCAGGTTGGGAGCCTCGCCATAATCGGCCAAAGTGTCAGCGGGCGCACGCAGCAGCTTCTTCCAGTTCGTTGCCAGCACGCGCAGCCGTTCGAGCACAGTCTGATCGGCGATCCTGTCACGCAGGAAATCCATATCCTGCGTCACGCAGAGATAGGACCACGTCAGCCGGAAGATCGACAGATCGTTGGCCGCGTATCCGCGCAGATCCCACCCCTCCGGCACATGCAACTTCTCCGGTGAAGGAGGCCGCTGATCCTTGAAGATGATCACTGCATTCGCGTGGGGATCCTGCTCGAGGAACAGCTTCAGCTGCTCCTTCATCTGCTTCGGCTCCAGCATGGCAAAAAGCGTCGAGAACAGCGATGTATCCCAATAAAACACAGTGCCCCTGGCCCGCTCGCCGCTGGTGATGAACGTGCGATTGCTCCAGAGATCGGTGCGCAGCAGCACAAGCAGCGTGAGCACGCTGCGATAGTAGATTTCACGAATTGCGGCGTCATCGGTCGTCAGGACGGGCGCATTGCCGGAGAAGAACCCGTTGCCGGGCGTGAAGGCGGCGCTCCATCGTTCCTCCCAAACCCTCTTCGCGCGTTCCCACTGCGCCTCAAACCACGCGACTGAGATTGCCTGATCCACTTCGGCGCTTTGCCGGCCGTTCAGATCGGTCGTGCTCATCAGAAAGCGAAGCTCACGGCTTTCTCCGGGCTGCAGAAGCAGCGTCCATTGCGCTTCCGACTCGGCTGCCTTCGCTTTGGCTGCATCCAGAAAGCGGTAGGTCGCAGTCATCTTCCGCTTCGCATTCCGGGCGCTGGGTGAGTCGGGGTTTACAACGCGCAAACGAGCGCCTCCTCCTGCGAAATGGTCGACGTTCTCTTCCAACAGAGTCACAGTTTGAATCTCAAGGCCGCCGGCAGTATGGTTCAGCTCGCCGTCAGCAGCCACGCCGATGTGAAAGCTCTTCTCCGCTGATCCCACATTGGTCAGCGTGAGACGCCAAAGAATGATCGTGTCCTCCATCACCAACCGGTTGGCAGAGAGCACCTCCAGATCGCCGGCTTTGGCTCGGCGCTCCGCCTGGTACGCTCGCCAGCGGCAGCTCGAACTGTCGTAGTGCTCGCCGTCGATCAGCAGGCGACAGAGCGGCAGCGTGTTGTAGATGTACCAGCGCGGACCTGAGTCCTCATAGAGCTGGCCGCCAGGGAGGAAATTCACGCCCACCAGATCGGGTGCGCAGGCTGCCATCTCATGAAAGTTATGCAGGGATGGCATGTGAGCCAACTGACTGCAATCCAGCCACTCGGTCGCCAGTTCGTCGAGCGTTGGAATTCGGTCGATTTCTCGCACGGCGCCAGGCTCTGTTCCCCAGGCAAGTTTTTCCTTCGAGGCGATGCCGGCTGAAAGCGCTGCAAGAGTTGTGCCCAGGAACCTGCGCCGGCTGAAGCTGCCAGGCGCAATTGGATTGTTCGTCATTTTCTTTGCCTCAAAGCAGCCTTTCATCATCGATTCAAGATAATGGAATGCGGGATGGCTCGATAAGCCATCCCGCTGTAAGTCTGACGCCCGGCCGAGTGACAGAGCGGCTCAATATTCCAAATGGAGCCCGAGTTGGAGTTGACGCGGGGAAACCACGTTGTTTGTGATCTTACCCTCGTTTGGATCCCCCACTCCGCTATCAGGCACTCCATAGTTCTGAATATTGAGAATGTTGAAAGCCTCTGCTCGAAAAGTGAGGGCGGCAGTCTCTCCAAATTTGAAAGTCTTGAAGAGCGAGAAGTCTGCATCGGCAACGTGAGGCGAACGCAGGAAGTTCTTGGGCGAATTGCCGTATGAGAAAGATGGTATGGCGAATGCGCCAGGATTGAACCACCCGTTCTTATTGGGGTGCGCCGGTTCGGGGTTTCCTACAAGGTTCGGCCTTGCATAGCTCCACCATGAAAGGGTATTCCCTATATTCGCCACGTCGCCCGAGACCGTCATGTTAAACGGCTGTCCTGAACGCAACTGGACCACCGAATTCGCCTGCCAGTTGCCGAGAATCCAAGACGCAACTCCGTTTTGAAGATAAGGCTTTCCCCTGCCAACCGGCAGCTCATACTGTCCGCTTATTGCCAGATCTTGCGGAATGTCGAGAGAGGAGAGTCCGCGGCTTGCATTTATATCGTAGTAGTTCTGAAAATCTGACGATCCGCCGGCGCCATTTTCTACGCCGAACCAGCCGCTTCCTCCCGCGTCCGTTGTCTTTGACCAGGTGTAGGAGACCAGGTACTGCAAGCCGTTTTCGTAATGACGATTCAGCTTCGCCTGGAACGAATTGTAGTGGGAGAATCCGCGATCTGTTCCATAGAACGACGTCTGCTGGTACCACGGGAAGGGCTTCCTCGCCTGCACCTGATCGGTAGTTCCAGGCCCGGGCGTTTGAGCAGTATCCCACAGCCCAGTAGCATCGAGCCGATCGGTCTTGCTGCCCACGTAGCCGATGGAGAGCGCCATATTCTTTGTCATCTCACGCTCGATCTCGAGGTTCCACTGCTGCGATCGTCCATCTCTGTGGTGTGGATCGAAGAACCAGTTTGACTGGCTCCAGGGAGTGGCGGCGGGAAGCGCAACTCCGACGGTTGCGAAGTTTTTCTCGATTGGAGAGAGCGGCTGACCCAGCTGATTCAGTGCAACCTGGCCACTCACAGAGCCCACATCGGGCCACGAGCCTGAATCGCCCTTCCAGTCTTGTTCCATTCCTGTAAGGTCGTCGTAATCGATCCCATATCCGCCTCGAACCACCATTCGATTATCAGGCCGCCATGCGATGCCCACTCGCGGCCCGAAGTCGGTCCAGTAACTCGCGTTCCACGCGCGTCCATAGGGCGAAAGCTTGATCTCATTGCTGTAGGGAACGCTTTGCAATCCGCCTGGAATGCAGGGGGTTGGCCCCTCTGCACCACACTGAGAGGGCATTTGGTTCAAGCCAATCCAATAGGTACCATCAACATTCGGTCCGCTTACGACCGTAGTCGAACTTGGTCCGAACGGCCGGCGATGGTCGAGCCTGAATCCGTAGGTAAGCGTGATGCTCTTGCCAATATTCCATGTGTCCTGACCAAAGCCTGCCCAGGCAGAGACTCTGTTGCTATTTGCGACTTCGCTTGTGTTATCAGATTGAGACGGTAATCCGAGAAATGCCGATGCCAGCGAATTGCCTGTATTTCCCACGCTCTCAGGATTTCCCGTCGTATCGTTGGTGAACGAGAAGTTGCCATAAGGGGGCGAGTTGGAGTCATTGCCTTGTTTGATGTACTGCAGGCCGAACTTGAAGTTATGCGCTCCGTGAATCCAGGTCAGATTGTCGGAAAGATCATAGACAGGGCTCGCAATTGTATTCGCCGCGTTGAAGCCGCCACTTCCCCACGGCGAGGAAAGGCTCAAGGTTGTGCCTCCGGTACTTGTGAATCCAAGACCTGACATCGCTGCAAGGCCGGCGCTGTCGCTCAGATAGCGGGCAAACGGCCTCTTTGTTTGGCCATATCTGTTATCGATCATCAAAGTGGAAGAGAACGCATGAGTCCATCCAATCGCGAAATTTGTCGCGGGAACCGAAGCGCCCGTATTTTGAGTGTTGCTGTTGGGAGAAAGACTTACAACATTGAGCAAATCGTATCGGAAGAACATGCTGTCCTTGCTGCCGAGTTGCTCGTCCAGACGCCCCATGTAGTGATCGGAGTTATTTGTCGACGGTTTCGTCACGAGCAGATTACCCAGGGGATCTCCCGTGAGATTCGGTGCATTGAAGTACGCTTTGATGAAATTGACTGCGGTCTGGTCGATCCTGCCCGAAGGAATCATATTTCCTTGAAATTGCGTGCGCGTGTACTCTCCGGGATTGTTGGGATCTGGCTGAGTTGTTGTGGGGTCATAGATAGGTTGATTGAGTATCGAGTGGGAAAAATCTCCACCCAGTTCCGCACTAGTGGGCACCCAGAACTTTGATTCCGCTGCCTGGTCAAAACGCCAACCCTCATAGGAAAAAAGGAAGAAAGTGCGATTGTGCCCGTCATAGACTTTTGGAATCCACACAGGGCCGCTCACTAACGCGCCAAATTGGTTTTGGTGATAGGGACTCGGAGCCAATGCCACGCCGCCTGCCTCGTCCGCAAAGGAATCGCGCGCGTCGAAGGCATTGTTTCGAACGAACTCCCACGCACTCGCATGAATGCGATTGGTCCCGCCTCGTGTGACCACGTCTACAATTCCGCCCAGCACTCCGCCGTACTCAGCCTTGTCTTCGTGCGATTGAACTTTGAATTCCTGCATGGAATCCACGATCGGAGGAATGATGTACGCGCTGGTGTTCAACTCCGTGTTCACCACACCATCCAGCATGTACAAATTGGATCGATTAAATTGTCCGCCGATGGTTGGCTGAGCGATTTCGGCGGATGGTGGTGCAAGATTTGCCAGATCGTTGACTCCAATCCCGGCGCTCTGTGACGTGCTTACAGGAATGGCGCCCGGCGTAAGCGAGAGCAACTCAGTAAAATTGCGGCCGTTCAGCGGCAATTCCTCGATTTGCTTTTCTCCGACAACTGTTCCAAGTTCGGAGCTTGTCGACTGAACCAGAGCAGCCGCAGGATCGGCGTTGACGGTCACAGTCTGCGTCGCACTTCCAATCGTCAGCACAAAGTCTCGTGAAATGCTCTCTTGCACACCCAGAGACAGATGCGGGACGACTGTATCCCGGAAGCCTTCCTTGTTGAGCCTGACTTCATAGCTTCCGGGCTGCAGCGATGGGAATACGTAGAATCCCGCCGCTCCAGTTCTCACAGTTGTCGAAATCTGCGTGTCCAAATTCGTTATCCGGACGACGACATCGGGCAGGGCGGCCTTGTTTTGATCGGTGACGTAACCCGAAATCGAAGCCGACGCTGCCTGGCCAAAGAGCGGTGAGCTCAGACACTGCGAGAAGACAGCGCAAAAGATCAGGAGAAAAGTCCCGTTCCCGAGGCAGCCCCGTCTTGAGGGAGTCGAGATCGCGAAATTCAAGCGCTTAAACATGGAAACCTCCTAAGAAATTCGGCTGTACCAAATCACGCGCAATCGTAGCGGCGCCTAATACGAATTGTCAATCATTAAAAAAGAATAATAATGCATGTAACGCTCATTTATTGTGATCATTATGCGAAAATATTGGGTTTGGGCAGGCGCCCTCTTAACCTGACAGGCGGATAAATATATGTAAATTATATGCTTATCTTCAGCACGGCCAAGGATTATGTTTTGAGCGCTCAATTATGTTCTCAGATGTTTAAAATCCGCATCCCTCGGCGAACGCCCTGGCATCCGGCTGGTTTCTCGGACGCTCTTTTGCGGTGGTAAGCAAAGGAGACCCCGGGGTCAATTGGCTGAGAAGCAATGCGTAGGAGAGCAATCCCGATGCGGTGTTATTCGAGCGCGTTAAATGCCGGGATTTAATTGCAAGCAACGCATATTAACGGAACTCAGTGCATATAAGGTGAATCTTTATCCCCTCGTGGTTTCTTTGCAGCCTCTACGGTAATGCACAATATTCGTTCGTTGTTCAAAAGGCAGACAGTCGTAAAGACCCCTTGCAATATGGTGGATCTCGTTGAAGATGCCTTAAGCCTCTCAAAGAGGACGCAAACCGCCGGTCCATTCCAATTGAGTGCGATCACCAGGAACCCGCCCTCATCGTGCTCGTAGATCGCTTCCAGATTCAACAGATCATTATGAATCTGGTTGGAAATGCAATCGAAGCGATCCAAGAAAGCAATAGACCGCCTTTGTTGCGGATTTGTATCCGACGGACGACCGACAATCAGGTACTCACAGAATTTATCGATAACGGCTGCGGTTTGCCAGTGAATTCTATAGATAACATCTTCGACGCTTTTGTTACGACTAAGAAGAACGAAATGGGCATCGGGCTTGCCATCTCACGGACAATCGAAGAGGCTCACGATGGACGGCTTTGGGCGGAAAACAACCCGGACTTTGGAGCCAAATTTAGTCTCCTCCTCAGATCACCGGAGCCTGCAATAACGACCGCGCCATCTACGATCTCCGCGTAGAGAACGATTGCGGATTCTAAATAAGATATAGTGAAGAACGGGCCGAAGAATCGGCTTTCTTACACTCGACCCTATGCCCCCCAAGACCAACAATCTCGTCGCACGTCACGAATACATTCTTCGCCGTCTGCAGGAGACGGGGGGCATCGAAATCGATGAACTCTGCAGCACGCTTGGTGCATCGATAGCAACCATTCGCCGCGATCTCGAGGATCTCGAAGGCCGGTCACTTTTGAGGCGAACGCGCGGCGGAGCAGTACCTATCGGGCCATTGTTCTACGAGCCTTTCCGGCATGACACTTCTTTCCAGGACAAGGTAAACAGCTTCGCCGATGAAAAGCGCCGGATTGCGCAGGCTGCAGCCGGCCTGGTCAGCACCGGACAGACCATCGCGTTGAGCGGGGGTACCACGACTACAGAGGTGGTGCGGTGCCTGAGAGGGCTGACCGACATTTCGATCATTACAAATACCGTGAACGTGGCAATGGAACTGAGTAACAGGAAAGATATTGAGGTAATCGTAACGGGAGGACACCTTCGCGGAAGTTGGTTCACTCTTGTGGGCCCGCTCGCTACTGCCGGGGCCGAGATGCTCTTCTCCGATATCATGTTCATCGGCGTCGACGGCATCGATGCGAAAAAAGGCCTAAGCTGTACAAATTCTTCAGAGGCCGACGTTCTGCGCAAGCTTGTGCACAACGCAAAGTTAAAGGTCGTTGTAGCGGATCACAGCAAACTTGGTTCCGTCAGCAAGTATCTCCTCTGTCCAACAATGGAAATCGATAAATTAATTACCGATACCGGAGCGACTGCTTCAGCTATTGCGCCTTTCGAAAAACTCGGCATAGAGGTCACCCGGGTCTAGCTTCAATCCATACGGCGATGGTAGACGCTACTGAGAGGAAGAATCAGTTGCTGTGACGGGCTTCGCTGAATTGAGAGGATGTATTGTAACGAGATTGGAGTCGATGACCTGATACCCTTTTTTGACGTCAACGCGGACAAGCGCTTGAAATGCGCGGTCTTTCCCTGTTTGAGGCGCCGAGCTCACTCTAGCCAATGCATCTGACAGTTCTTCCACACCCGCCTTTGAAGTGACAAGCAGAGCTGCACCCTCAGTACCGGTTGTGTCGATGCCTCCCAATATCGCAATCTGGTGCTCGGGAGTTATGCCAGGCTGAAAAGAAACAACTGCGTAGTCCTGTTC
>JBAUCP010000895.1:0-2684 GCA_049677625.1 Occallatibacter sp.
CGTATCCACAACCAGTTGCGCTTTCGAAACAATGGCAGCGTAGTCGTACTGCGAGTGATCGGTTGAAATCAATACGCAGTCAAACTCCGGAATTCTATCCAGCGGCGTGCTGGTCATGTTCAGAGCGTATTTGCGCCCTTGCCCCACGGTGGGGAAGAAAGGATCGTTGTAGGCAACAACCGCTCCCCGCTTCTGCAGCAGTTCGATAATCGTCAGTGACGGCGACTCGCGCAGGTCGTCGATATCGCGCTTGTAGGCCATGCCCAGAATCAAAATACGTGCTCCGCACAGCGCTTTGCGCTGCTGGCTCAGGGCCTCGATGATGTTCTCGACCACGAAGTAGGGCATCGCATTGTTGACCTCGCCCGCAAGCTCGATAAAGCGGGTGTGGAAGTCGAACTCTTTGGCCTTCCAGGAGAGATAGAACGGATCGATGGGAATGCAATGCCCGCCCAGGCCGGGACCGGGATAAAATGCCTGGAACCCGAAGGGTTTCGTCTTCGCGGCATCGATCACCTCGAACAGATCGATCCCCATGCGCATGCAAAGCTGCTTCAGCTCGTTCACCAGCGCGATGTTGACGCAGCGGTAGATGTTCTCGAGCAGTTTGGTCATCTCTGCCGCCGCAGGCGAGGAGACCGGAACGGTGCGGTTAAAGATGGACGAGTAAACAACGGACGAAAGCTCAAGCGCCACGGGTCCGCAACCGCCCACAACCTTGGGAATATCGCGGCGCGCAACCGTGTCGTTGCCGGGATCTTCCCGCTCCGGTGAAAACGCCACGTAAAATCCGCTGCTTGCCGCGGCGCGCGCAACCGAGAGGCGCGCCAGATTGCCTTGTTCCAGCAACGGCACGACGATCTCCTCCGTGGTGCCCGGATAGGTTGTGCTTTCCAGAATCACGAGCTGGCTTTCATGCACGTGCGGGGCGATGCTGCGAACAGTTCCGGAGACATAGCTGAGATCAGGCTCGTGATACTCGTCAAGCGGCGTCGGCACACAGATAATGACAACATCCATTCCCGCAATCTCGCTGTAATCGGCCGTCGCCCTGAAGCCGCTCTGCTGCGCCTGTTCGATCTCCGTGCCCGGGATGCGCACGATGTACGAACCACCCTGATTGAGCGTATTCACTTTGCGAGAATCGATGTCGAAGCCCGTCACCTTGAAACGCTCTTCGCTGAACAGCAGCGCGAGCGGCAACCCGACGTAGCCCATACCGACGATGCCAATGCGGGCTTCGCGGGTAGTGATTCGCTTCTTGAATTCCGCAATTCGATCGAACGAATTCAATGTCACAGTCCCTCCACCATGCTCAGATCATGTTACACTTCTGCGGCTGCTGTGCCATTGAGAGAAAGCCGCTTCCTCTAACCTGGCGCCATTACGGGCGTATTTCTTTGCCTTTAGCAGTTGTCCGTAAGTCTACAACGCGTGACTCCGGTATTCGTTTAAGTGAGCGCATCTTTGAATATAAATTGCGAGTGAAATACTTATCTACTCGACTCGATCCAGGATTAGAAAAAACGGCCTGATAGATGAGAAAACGGTTAGAGCAATTTTGACAGAAGGAAGGCAATTCGATTGATTCTGCGGCATGCGGAACGAAGTTGAACATAATTACTGTTCTTCTCGAAGTCGCTTCCGAGCGGCCAGCGATATCGCGCGCCTTTGCATCCCGCACGCACAGGAGATGAAGCGGAAGCGTGGGTTATTGAGGTCACGCCGATCGAAGCTCGCCAATGATCATTTCACTTGAATCACGCATGCGGCAGAGCCGTGTCTTTCATAACTTCAGCCTGCTCACTCACGCCAAAGTAATGCCGCTCCACCATCATGCAGAAGATGTGTTCGAGCGCGAGATGCGCCTGCTGGATGTACATGGTCACCGTGGAGGGAATGACGATCGGGTAATCGCAGAGCGGCTGCATTTTGCCGCCTGTCCCTCCCGTCAATCCAATGGTCGCGATGCCCATGCTCCGGCACAGTTCAAGCGCGCGCAGAACATTGGGCGAATTGCCCGAAGTGGAGATGCCCATGAAGACGTCGCCCGGCTGGCCCAGTCCCTCGATCTGGCGCGCAAAAATCCGTTCGTAGCCGTAATCGTTGCCGACGGCGGTAAGAATCGAAGTATCGGTAGTCAGCGCAACAGCTCGCATCGGAGGACGGTCTTCAACCAGGCAACTAACAAATTCGGCCGCCACATGCTGCGCGTCGGCCGCGCTTCCACCATTGCCCGCCACCATCAACTTGCGGCCGGTCTTGAGCGCTTCGGCCGTTGCCGCGGCTGCGTCGGCCAACACCGCGTGCAGTGCCGAATCCTGAGCAACCGCCTGCAAAACAGCACAACCCTCGCCGAGTTTCTCGGGCACAAGGCAGGTCATTGCGTTCCTTACGGCTTTCTCCATGCCTGCACCCCTCCTCGGTAGAGTGAAACCTCTGTTGTGACAAACACGCAAGACGTTGCGATTGTCTCTTCAGCATTCAACTCGAAGACCCATTATAAATCCGCCCATGGGCAACAGAGGCTGCGCCGCGAGAACCGGCACGGAGCAGGACCGGTCCACCATCAACCAATACGATCTCGAACCGGGTTACCGCTTCTGATTTCTTGTTGAAGCAGGAAATGCATCCACAGAACTGCGGCTAAGGCGTTTCTCCAATTTATGTGGAGTCTCTGCCAT
>JBAUCP010000896.1:0-8006 GCA_049677625.1 Occallatibacter sp.
GGTTGAGGGTTGTGGTTTCCCACCTTAGCCGATGCGCAGAGAACGCGCATCGCCGAAGGTGGGGCACCCGGGGTTTGTGCTGGGGTGGGGAGCGGCGGGTTGAGGGTTGTGGTTTCCCACCTTAGCCGATGCGCAGAGAACGCGCATCGCCGAAGGTGGGGCACCCAGGGCTTGTGCTGGGGGTGGGAAACCACAATGGGGAAAAGAGTGGGAGTGGGTGGTTCGGCTTACTTCGATCGCTTGAGGGTGAGATCGTGGACCGGGAAATCGGGCTGATCGGTTTTGGTGCTGAGCTTGATCTCGTCGCCCGCGTCGTTGACCGTGCCGGCGTGGGTGATGGTCATGCCGTTGAAGGAGACCTGGAAGGAGATGCTGTTGCCGTCCACCTTGCCGTTGCTGATCTCGATTGCGTCGCCCTGCGGGCCCTGGACGGTTCCGGTGAGCTTGGCGCCGTCCTGCTTGAAGGTGAAGGTGAGCGCGTAGTCAGAGCCGTCTGGGCCGGTGCTGTTTGCGGTCCAACTACCGGAGACATCGGCTGCCAGCGCGGTGGCGGCGGTGAGCGCCATGAACAGTCCGGCGCAGAGGCAGAGCAGTTTTTTCATAGCCAGGTTCCTCGACGTCCCAGGGGACGGCGGAGGCATCATATAACGCGCTGCTGTGGGTTGGGTAGGGATGTTTGTGCTCGGGCGGATTGGACGGTTGGGGGATGGAGTGGTATCCCAGGTCTCTATGGAGACCTGGGGCACCCATGTTCGTGCTGGGTTGAAAGTGGCGAGTTGAGGGTTTGTGGTTTCCCACCCTGTCGACAGAAAAAACAACAGCAGGTCCTTCGACTCCGGTCGCTGCGGCGACCTCCGCTTGATGACAGACAGGATGGGGTACGGGAGGTTTTTGCGCTGACTCGCTATCCCGCCAGCTCCGCGAAGGCGGCGCGCAGCCGCTTCCAGGTGGTCTCCAGGTCTTCGGGCAACACGCGTGCTTCCGAGACGGTGGTCATGAAGCTGGTGTCGCCCACCCAACGAGGCATGGCGTGGAGATGAATGTGGCCGGTCACGCCTGCGCCGGCGGCCTGGCCCACATTCAATCCAAAATTGAAGCCGTGCGGCGTGTATACGCGGTCGAGTGCGCGCTCGGTGAGCTGGGCCAGATCGACGAGCTCATGCGCGGCCTCAACCGGCAGCGCGGCGAGCCGGTCGAGATGCGCGTAGGGCATGACCATGACGTGGCCCGAGGTGTAAGGGAAGGCGTTCAGGCAGATGAAGCAGTGCGTGGCGCGCAGGACGATGCCGCCGGCCGCCTCTGCCTGCGCGCGATCCATGCCGGTGGCGATGGCGTAGTCGACCGAGGCGATGAGATTGCAGAAGACGCATCCGGTGTCGCCGGGCCACGCGGCCAGGCTCGCAGGAACGCCGGTGCGCACCGCCTTGTCCGCCTTGGTGACGTAGTTGTAGCGCCAGGGAGTCCAGAAGTGTTCCATTTGGAGACGGCCGTCCGATTCAGTATAGAGTGCGGTGAATGCGTCACCCTGCGCGGAATATTGCGGTGTGCGCGCTGCGATAGCCTGCGGGATGAGGGCTGCCCAGGAATGGTGCAGGTTTGACGCTGGCTTGCAGAGATTGCTACACTCGTAAGCGTAGCTTCCTGCGCGGATTCCAGCAGTGAGTTGCGGCCGCCCTACAGTAAGCCGTTGTTTGCCGGGTATTTCCCAAGGAGAACAGCCCCTTTTATTCCCACTGAGCAATCGAGGGGCGCGGCTGTTGCTCCGGAAAAACTCCTCCGGAGCGCGACGGCGGGGGATACGGCTCAAAGGCGCTTGTGCTGCGGTTTGCCGCAGCGGCTGGCACTGGCGAACGGCTGGCCCACATCACCGCAGGAGCAAGGAATCCCGGAGCTGGCAGTAATGGCAAACGTCCTCAATCCCGAACCCGAGAGCATAACCCTGAACACCGAATTGGAAACCCCTACGCTCGACCCTGCGACGGAGCTGGAACAGCCGCCGTACGAATCCACGTCCAACCTCGAACCCGCCGAGGCCATCGCAGCAAACACGCTGGACGCCGATGCCACTCCAACAGAACCCGTAGACGAAGCCGCGGCCGAAGCTGCGGCCGAGACCGAAGCCCAGCCTGAGGCGGCTCGATTGCACACCGCACCGGAGCCGTCGGCGGCAGAGTCGGCCGACGATTTTTCCGCGGCGCTCGCGGCGTTTGAGCGTGAGCAGGCCGCCGAGGCCGCTGCCGTGGAGGCTTACGGAGACAAGCTTGTCTCCGGCACGGTGATCAAGCAGACGGAAAAGCACCTGGTGGTGGACGTGGGCCTGAAGTCCGAGGGTCTGGTGCCCCTGGAGCAGGTGGTCGACCATACCGGTGCGGTCAAGTTTCAACCCGGTGACGTGATTGACGTCGTGATCGAGCGCGAGGAGCCTGAAGGCGGCTATCTGGTGAGCTACGAGCGGGCGCAGCGGCTGCGCGTGTGGGACACGATCGAGAAGGCGGCGAACGAGAAGACGCCGGTGATGGGCACGGTGGTGAGCCGCGTCAAGGGCGGCCTCACGGTGGACATCGGCCTGAAGGCGTTCTTGCCCGGCTCGCAGCTTGAGATCCGGCCCGTCCGCAACCTGGACGGCTATCTCGGCCAGCAGATTGAAGTCCGCGTGATCAAGCTCAACAAGAAGCGCGGCAACGTGGTGGTCAGCCGCAAGGAGATTCTTGAGGAAGACCAGAACAGCCGGCGCTCGGCGACCATGGAACACCTGGGCGAGGGCGCGGTGCTGACCGGCACGGTGAAAAACCTGACCGACTACGGCGCGTTCGTAGACATGGGCGGCATCGACGGCCTGCTGCACATTACCGACATGAGCTGGGGCCGGCTCACGCATCCGCGCGACCTGGTGAATGTGGGCGACGAGATCCAGGTGAAGGTGCTCAAGTTCGACAAGGATAAGCAGCGGGTTTCGCTCGGGTTCAAGCAGTTGACGCCCGACCCGTGGCTCGATGCTTCAGAGCGCTACCCGGTGGGCGCGCGCGTGCATGGCCGGGTGCTCTCGGTTACCGACTACGGTGCGTTCGTCGAGCTGGAGCAGGGCATCGAGGGCCTGGTTCACCTCTCCGAGATGACCTGGTCGAAGCGGCTCAAGCATCCTTCCAAGCTGGTGAAGCCGGGCGACGAGGTAGACACCGTCGTTCTCAGCGTGAATCCGGCCGACCGGCGCATCTCGCTGGGCATGAAGCAGTTGCTTGAAAACCCCTGGGAGAACCTCACGGAGCGTTACCCCGCGGGAACGGTGGTTGAGGGCCGGGTGCGCAATCTGACCGACTTTGGCGCCTTCATTGAGATCGAAGACGGCATTGACGGGCTGGTGCACGTGTCGAACCTGAGCTGGACCAAGCGCGTCAAGCATCCTTCTGAGGTCGTGAAGAAGGGCGAAAAGGTGAAGGCTGTCGTTCTCGGTGTTGAGCCGCAGAACCGACGGCTCAGCCTGGGCATCAAGCAGTTGCAGCCCGACGTTTGGGAGAGCTTCTTCGCCACGCATCGCGTGGGCGACGTGGTGCACGGCAAGGTGCTGCGCACGGCGCAGTTCGGCGCGTTCGTTGAGATCGCGGAGGGCGTGGAGGGTCTGTGCCACATCTCCGAGGCCGGCGACGAGGTGGATGGCCACTCCAAGCTCGAACAGGGCATGGAGCACGAATTCAAGATCATCAAGATCAACGTGGAAGAGAAGAAGGTGGGCTTGAGCCTGCGCGCAGTAGGCGGGCACGAGGCCAGCCGCGCACAGGTGGAGAGCTACAAGCAGGATACCCACAAGCATCCGGTTTCAAGCTCGACCACGACACTGGGCGATCTGATCAACTGGCGCAAGAGCGAGCGGTAGAAAAGCAGTTGTCAGGTTTCAGTTGTCAGGGGTCAGTTTTGACTGCGGCCAACTGAGGGAAACAGCTCTCAACCAGTATTCACCGTAAGAAAACAGACGGCCACCCTTCGGGGTGGCCGTTTTGCATTGGGGGGCGCCGCATTGCTCAAGCGCCCTCATTTTTGCGATAACTCAAAGACGGGGCGACCCGCTTGGGAATTCCGGCTGCAAATTGCAGGCGCCTAAATTGCTTGACTTTACGGTTGATCCGGCATAGGTTTCAGTCACTGACCCCTCTCCCACCCTTCTCCATCGGGCCCTTCAAAATGCACGCATTGGAAGTGAGGCTCCGCATGACAACAAGACTTTGCAGTTTCCTGGCCAAGGTGGCGATTTGCGTCTTCCTGGTCACATCAACCGCACCGGCAAATGCCCAGATTGGCGTGACCAAAAGCCAGGCAGACTGGATCGTGGTTGCCATCGTTGCCATCGGCGCGGGGGTCGGGATCGGCATCTATATCGCCTTTCACCATGGCCACTCTCTCAAGGGATGCGCTGTCGCAGGCCCCGGCGGCCTCGAGTTGCAGAACAACGGCGATGGGCAGACCTACATGCTTCTGGGAGAAGTAGCTGCGATCAAGCCGGGAGAGCAGGTGCGCGTCTCAGGAAAGCCGGAAAAGAAGACCGCTGGCGCCAGCCCGCAGTTCATCGTGGACAAGCTAAGCAAAGACTACGGCGCCTGCAAAGTTATACCTGCGGCGACTTGAGCACGAGCCGATGCTCGGACGCCTGGCCGATAGTGTGGTATCCCAAAAGTTCATTGCATAAATGGAGTGCCCGAAAAGCAGGTCCTTCGACTCAGTCCGCTGCGGCGGACTTCGCTCAGGATGACAGAGTATTTATGAGGCGAACTTTGGGGACAGGACACCAGTAACTTGGGATTTTCCAATTTGTGACTGTTCTTTTGACTTGGTCTGCCGATGAACGCAACAGGAACCCAACATCCATGCAGATTACAGTCACAATTTCAGACGACATGATTCGTGAGGCACAGGCGCGCGGCCTTTCCGTGCAGCAGTTTGTCGAGTCGCTCATCGACAAGGGATTCGAGGGTTCGCAGGAGCGGCCCGTCATGAGCACGGCCATCGAGCGCATCCGCGCGCTGCGCTCCACTACGAATGGACGGTAGTGCCGGGCGCTGCCTGTTCAGGCGCGAAAACCTGCATGTGTCCAATTGTCCCGCTGAGCGTTCCGGGCCGTAGTGGAAATCGCCATGGTGCGCTGATAGACTAATAGGGTTGCAGTCCGAGTGATTCAGCCGTTCGGCCCCCGCCTGCAAGTCAATCAGCGAAGGACAAGAAGAACCCTGTGGATACACAAACTCGTCACGCCCTCAAGAAAGACAAATTCGCACAGGCTGCGGCCTCCAGCGCCGGTTGGGTTGGCGACCACCGCGCCAGCGTGCTGCGCTGGGTGATCAGCGCCGCTGTGGTTCTGGTTCTGGCCATTGCCGGGCTGATCTTCTGGAATGCGCGCTCGTCGGCCGCAGATCATGCGCTGGGCGGGGCGATGGACTTGTACAACGCGCCGCTGGCGCAGCCGGGCGAGCCGGCGGAGACGGGCGTCTACACCTCGGCCCAGGCGCGCTCCACGGAGGCCAACCGCGAGTTTGTGGCCGTGGCCCACGACTTCAGTTTGTTTCCGGACGCGGCCAAGGCGCATTACTTCGCCGGCATCACCTATGAGGACCTCGGCCAGAACGGGCCGGCCGAGACCGAGCTGAAGGCCGCGGCCGACTCCTGGAACCGCGACCTCTCCAATCTGGCCAAGCTGGCGCTGGCCGGCCTTTACCGCCAGACGAGCCGCGACAGCCAGGCGATCGACCTCTACCAGGCGCTGGCCGCCAAGCCCTCCGTGACGGTGTCAACCAGCGTGGCGCAGCTTGACCTGGCCGACCTCTACGCCTCAGAAGGCAAGCAGGAAGAGGCGCGCGCGCTGTGGGCCAAGATCAAGGACGCGGACAAAGACGGCGCGGCAGGCTCCATTGCCTCGCAGAAGCTCACGGCCAAGCAGTAAGCGCCCGCCGGATCGGGTTGTAGGCCGCGCCGCAAGGTGCGGACCGCAACCCAGCCAACCGCGCGTGAGCATTTTCCAATGCGCCTGCGTCTAGTGAGCATGAGCACCAGCCAGGCAATTTACGCAGGTTGGATGGAGATTCCCGACAGCGCCGCGGCCGACCAAGCCCGCAACCACGCGGAAGAAGCGGCGCTTGCGGCGCTGGTGGACCAGTACGCGGGCGCGCTCTATCGCGTGGCCTTTTCCGTCTTGCGCAATCCGGCTGATGCTGAAGATGCGGTGCAGGAGGCATTTCTGCGCGTGCTGCGGCATCGCGACACGCTGAGCGAAGTGCGCGACCACCGGGTGTGGCTGATCCGGATCGTGTGGAACATCGTGCTGGACCGCAAGCGCCGCGCCAAGACCCGTCCGGAGACCGACGATGTAGCCGAGCTGGAGCGGGTGCTGCCCTCCACCGGCTTGTCTGCCGAGCAGATGGCCGCGGCCGCGCAGCATCATGCGCGCGTGGTGGCCTGCGTGGATCGGCTTCCACCGAAGGAGCGCGAAGTGCTGCAGCTCTCGGCCTTTGAAGAGCTTTCGAGCGTGGAGATTGCCGCGGTGCTGGACATTACGGAGTCAAGCGTGCGCTCGCGGCTGTTCCGCGCGCGCAACCTGATGGCCGGCCTGCTGAATCATGACAGAAATGCGCGCGACGGGAGTTTGCGATGAATCCCCAATCTCAAAATCCGATTGCAAACGGCGGCGCCGTTGTTGACGCCGAAGCCACGCTGCGGCTGATCGCTGCGCTTCCCGCGCCGGCGGGGCTTGAAGACCGGGTCCATGCGGCGCTGGGCTCGGCTGCCAGGCAGACGCGCAAGCCGGGGCGAGTGCTTGCCTGGTCCGTTCCGACGGGGTCCGGCGGCCCAAGCAGTGGCTGGATGCGCTCGGCAGCGGCTGCGGCCATTGCATTTGTGGTTGCCGGCGGCGGCTGGGGCGTGTATTCGCGCGTGCAGACCTTGCAGCCGGCGCGTCTGATTCCCATGCCGGCGCAGGTAGCGGCCCCCGGCGGCTTTGCGGGCGCGGGCGCGATTCGCACTCCGCAAACCCTGAACGGGCCGGTGCTGACTCACCCGGTGAAGGCGCACGCGGCGCCGGCAAAGACGGCGAAGAAGGCTGCGGCGAAGAATGCGGCGGTGCGGAAAGCTGCGGCGACCGACGCGCATTAAGGTATTTTCGCAGTTTCTGTAATCCGAGCATCGTGCTTTCCCACCTTAGCCGATGCGCAAAAAGCGCGCATCGCCAAAGGTGGGGCACCCATTGCATCAGGTTAACCCTGAAAATGCTCAAGAACAGCGCGGGCTTACGCGTTCTTGGTTACAGCGCGGATCACCATGCCCAGCAGCGCCAGTACGATTGCGCCGATAAAGGCCGGGATGAAGCCGTGCACGTAAAAGCCTCGCACCAGTCCCGACGCCAGCATGATCATGAGCCCGTTGATCACCAGCAGAAAAAGCCCCAGCGTGAGAATGCTCAAGGGGAAGGTGATGATCTTGAGGAACAGTCCCACGGTTGCGTTAAGCAGGCCGATGACCAGCGACGCGATCAACGCGGGCCCGAGTCCCTGGACGTGAAAGCCCGGCACGAACTTTGAAACGACGAGCAGGGCGATGGCGCACAGAATCCAATGCAGCAGCAGTCCGAGCATTCGTTCTCCTTTTTGGCCGCTGCGGCGTGCGGTTGCGGCCGTCCCTTTGCAGTGTAGGTTAAGTTATAAGCGCTACGGCAGGTCGCGCAAGATGGTTTTCGCGCGGATGCGGCGGAAAAGCTGGCGGAGCGACATTTGGCGGCGCGGACGCGTCCAATCCGGTGAGCGCTGATTTCTGGCGCATTGACCTTCATGAATCCGATCTCCTCGCAATTTCGATGCCGGCTATGGCTGGCCGGGCTGCTTGCGGCTCTGGCGCTTGGGCCGCTGGCGCGGGCGGCCGAGGCGCCGCTGCCCGATATCCGCGAGCTGATGCGCGAGGTGGAGGCGCACCAGAAGCAACTCGAGACGGTGCGCGAGAACTACACCTACAACGCGGTCCAGACCGTCCAGGAC
>JBAUCP010000897.1:0-6295 GCA_049677625.1 Occallatibacter sp.
GTCCGAGACTGGCCGAAAACTCCGACAACACGATCACCAAGTCGGAGGCGCGGGTCGAGGTGGCGACGTGAGCGGCAATGTCCGCGTCTTTACAGACAAAGACTCTGTAATCACTGACCGGAGAGACGGCCGGCATGACCGGCTGCACTGTCTTCATGCTTCGGCTATACGACCAAGTATAGGTTCCGGTGTGGGGATCGTAATCGTGGAGGCGCGAAGCAATCCTTACGTCTGTGAAGCGCGGCGGATATTTGAAGGGCTCGAGGTACGTGCGTTCCACACTGTCCTGCAGATTACTGTCAGATGTGAGCAGGGACGCGAAAGACTTGACGACGAGTTCGCGATGCGAACCGGCGCTGATGAGACGACGCAGGATCGCGTCTGACAACGCGTCGTTGGCGTGCGTGGTAAAGAAATCCTCGGCAAAGTCTCTGGCAAATTGTCTTCGTTCCCGTTCGAGGCGTTCATCCGTCTCAGACTGCAGAACGACATCATTGACCAGAGACAAGATGAAGGTAACCAACCCAAGATAGAACGCGCTCTCTCCCAGAGCTTTCATTTGCGGCGGCTGCCAGATGAATACGCCGGACCTCCAAAGAATCAGGCCGCCGATAACAATAAGCAGCACAATAATCGCGTATTTGTAGCCTCGAATTTTGCGTATCTTCTTATCGATATCCGCAGAAGTCTGCTGGTTTGTTGACATGTGACCTCACTCTTTGTACGTTGCAATTCGCATGCATGAAGCCGTCGAAAGCTGGCGTGTCCGCATCAATCTTGACTCTGAGATATCCTGGAGGGCCGCAAGAGAGGCGATTGTGCCGGCGGCTTTTTCGGAAGGCCCAGTGCAACTCAGCGTCTTGAAGGAGGGGGGGAGATCTTCTACACTATTATGGTCAGCTCAAATCCTGCTGGCAAGGAGGAACTATGAACTTCTCTCATGACAATCCAGGTACCGTCGCTGCACACAAAGCCAATAAAGACGGTGGTTAAGGCGTTTCTCCAATTAATTTATGTGGAGTCTCTGCCATCGTGCAAGGTGGCGTTTTCTCAAGGGAAACGCCACTTGAGTTCATCTGCTCCGCTCTACACCAATTGAAGAAACGCTTTAGTTGGGCAAAGCGGCTGATTTTGGCGATGTCCCACGGGTGAAATCAGCAGGGGCGGGGCTTGAAGTCCCCGCCTGCCTCGCATCGAAATTTTCCGCATTAAAAAATAGTGTTCTGTTCAAGACCGGATGGTCTACTCCTTCCCTGCCCAGACCCCCATTGAAACACGGCTATTTGAAATTCCTCATTTGTGCATGAGTGCGATGAAGTTGTGCCGGTTTTCGCCGATTTAAAAGTTAAGACGTCACTTCGCCGGAGTGTGCGCCGGCGGGCGTGGGGTGTGCGGGCCTGCCGCCGGGCGGATTTGTGCGCTTGAAAGGGATTGCGATGATCGATCGCACGGAGTTGCTGGAAACCGCGCTGGACAGTCTTCCCGACGGCATTGCGGTTTTCGGCGTTAAGAACGAAGTGGTTTTGTGGAACCATGCGGCGGAGGCGATTACCGGCTACGCGGGGATGGATCTGCTCAAGCGGCCGATTCCCGAGGTGCTGGAGCCGCTTTTGCAGAGCGGGCCGCGGCCGGTGGAGATCGCAACCCATGCGGGGCGGGGCGCGCTCTTGCGTGTGCGGCACAAGCTGGGGCATGAGGTTCCGGTGATGGCGCGCGCGCTGGTGCTGCGCGATGGGATGGGCGGACGGATCGGGATGGCCGCGGTGTTTCATCCGGCGGAGAGCCTGGACGCGCTGCCGCACGGCGAGATGGAAGCAGACACGGACGTGGCGGCGAGCCAGGCGGATCTCGAGGATCGGCTGCAGAGCGAGTTTGAGGACCTGGCGCAGGGCGGCGCGGCGTTTGGCGTGTTGTGGATCGGCGTGGACCAGGCGCACGAGCTGCGCAGGACGCACGGTGCGGGCGCATGCCAGGCGATGCTCGAGAAGGTGCGGCATGCGCTGGCAGCGGGGCTGCGACCCTCCGAGGTGATTGGGCGCTGGGGCGACGATGAGTTTCTGGTGATTGCGCACGAGCGCACGCCGGAGATGCTGGCGGCTCATGCGCAGAGGCTGGCCGGGCTGGCCCGGACCGCGGACTTCTGCTGGTGGGGCGACCGGGTTTCGCTCACCGTGAGCCTGGGCGCGGCGCAGGCCAAAAAAGAGCGAGATGAGACGGGCCAGGATGAGACGCTGGCGCAACTGCTTGAGCGGGCGCGCAACGCAATGGAATACAGCATGCGCGAGGGTGGAAATCGCACGACTTTAGCACCGGGGGTTAAGACATGTTCGCCATCATAGGCATCGTGGTTGTGTTTGGAGCCGTTATAGGCGGCTTTTTGATGGAAAAGGGCCATCTCGCCGTTCTGATTCAGCCGGCCGAGCTGGTGATTCTGGCCGGCGCGGCGGCGGGCACGCTGCTGGTGGCCAATCCGGTGCGGATCTTGAAAGCGGTGATGGGCGGAGTGCTGGGCTCGCTGAAGGGTTCGCCGTTTACGAAGGCGCGCTACCTGAGCACCTTGAAGATGATGTACGAGTTTCTGAACAAGGTGCGCAAAGAGGGACTGCTGGCTGTGGAGATGGATGTGGAGAAGCCGGAGGAGAGCACGATCTTCAAGAACTATCCGCAGTTTCTGGGCGATCATCATGCGCTGTACTTTGTGTGCGACACGCTGCGGATGGCGATTACCGGCGGGGTGGAGCCGTTCGACATGGACCAGATGATGGAGCTGGACATGGAGGTGCATCACCACGAGGCGGTGCAGCCGGTGGACGCGCTGACCACGGTCGCCGACGCGCTGCCTGGGCTGGGCATTGTGGCCGCGGTGCTGGGAGTGGTGATTACGATGGGCGCGCTGGGCGGACCGCCGGAGGAGATTGGCGCACACGTGGCGGCGGCGCTGGTGGGCACGTTTCTGGGCATCCTGCTGTGCTACGGCGTGGTGGGTCCGTTGAGCTCGAGCATGCGCAAGATTGCCGACGAGCATAACGAGTATCTGCATGTGCTGCGGGTGCTGCTGTTGGCGTTTCTAAAGGGCGCGGCGCCGATGATCGCGATCGAGATGGGACGAAGAGCGATTCCGGGCCACTCGCGGCCTGGGTTCGACGAGATGGAAAAGAACTGCAAGGGGCAGAGCGGCGCGGCTGAGGCTGTGGCGGCGTAGCGGGGTTAGCGAGTTAGCAAGTTAGCGGTTGGGTGAGGTTCGTGCTTTCCCACCTTAGCCGATGCGCAAAGAGCGCGCATCGCCGAAGGTGGGGCACCCAGGGCTGGTGCGAAGTCGGACGGTTAGATACTCAAGATTTGCACGCGCGATTTTAGGAGAAGACGGGACCATGCCAGGGAAAGTTCAACAGATCGTCGTCATCAAGAAGAGCGGGGGGCACGGCGGGCATCACGGCGGCGCGTGGAAGGTGGCGTATGCGGATTTTGTGACGGCGATGATGGCGCTGTTCATCGTACTGTGGCTGATGGGCTCGAGCGAGAAGGTGAAGAAGGCCGTGGCCGGCTACTTCAACGATCCGAAGGGCACCGGCGGCCTGCTGGGCACTACGATGTCAGGCAACGGGCCCGAGGCGGTGGTGCAGAACCAGGACGCGCTGCAGCGGCTGAAAGAGAAGCTGGAAGCGGATATCAAGGCCAAGAAAGAGCTGGAGAAGTTGTCGAAGCAGATCGAGATCACGATTACGCCGGAGGGATTGCGGATCGAACTGCTGGAGGACAAGAACGGCACGTTTTACAAGAGCGGGAGCGCGCAACTGAGCGCCGCGGGGCAGGAGCTGCTGGCGCTGCTGGCGGGGGAGTTGAAGACGCTGCCCAACAACCTGCTGATCGAGGGCCACACCGACGCGACACAGTACTCGACGGACGCGAATTACAGCAACTGGGAGCTCTCGGCGGACCGGGCGAACTCCGCGCGGCGGCTGATGCAGCAGGACGGCGTGCGTCCGGATCAGGTGACGCAGATCCGCGGCTACGCCGACATGATGCTGCGGGTGAAGAACAATCCTCTTGACCCTTCGAACCGCCGGATTTCGATTATTGTGATGAACGGACCCGGCGGCGCGCCGCCGAACATTCCGAATGCGCAGACGGTGGGGGCAACGGGAGCGAAGCCGGCGGCTCCGGTGCCGAATGCTGCTGCTGCGAAGCCGAGTGCTGCGGTTCCGGCGGCGCCACCGGCCACGAGCGGGTTCATGGGGAAGTTGACGGCTATGCTGCCGGGGAAGAAGAAGTAGGACTGGTCGGCGGGTGGTTGAGGTTTGTGGTTTCCCACCTTAGCTGATGCGCAAAGAACGCGCATCATCGAAGGTGGGCACCCCTATTCGTGGCTGGTTGAGAGTGGCTGGTTGAGGTTTGTGGTTTCCCAGGTCTCAAACCACCCGAGCGACGAAGACCTGTCGCTGGGGACCCCGGATTCGAGACCTGGGGCACCCATTTTCTTGCTGAATAAACAGGTGAGGAGCGAAAGACGCGGCGGACGACGCAGCGCGTGGGGATGGTGTAGTCTGGTGAGCGAATCAGTAAGCGTTTACCTGAGGTGCACATTCGATGGCTATTGTTGCCGGTGTCGACTTTGGAACACTGAGCGTTCGCGTCACACTTGTGGATAGCGTGAAGGGGCCGATCGCAACGGCGTCGGCCCAGTATGCGCTGCACCGGCGGCGCGAGGACCCCAACTACGCGACGCAGGCGCATGCGGACCAGATGGCGGCGCTGGCGGCGGCGACGCGCGACGTGCTGAAGCAAGCGGGCGTGAGCGGCGACGACGTGGCCGCGATTGCGCTCGATACGACCGGGTCGAGCGTGATTCCTGTAGGCGAGGGGCTGGAGCCGCTGGATGAGTACTACCTGTGGTGCGATCATCGCGCCTTTGCCGAGGCCGAGGAGATTACGCGCAAGGCGCATGAGCTGGGCTTTGAGGGCATCGAGTGGTGCGGCGGCGTGTACTCGCATGAGTGGGGGTTTGCCAAGCTGCTGCACTGGCTAAGGCATAATCCTGAAAAGCGCGCGCGGTTTGTGACGGCGCTGGAGCACTGCGACATGGTGGCGGCGACGCTGAGCGGAGTGACGACCGTTGCCGGCCTCAAGCGCAGCGTGTGCGCGATGGGCCACAAGTGGATGTGGAATCCCAAGTGGGGCGGGCTGCCGCCGGAGGATTTTCTCGTTGCCGTGGACCCGCTCCTGGCTGGGGTGCGCGCGAAGATCGGCGGCGAGTACCTGACCAGCGACCGCGTGGCCGGGCATCTCGCAGCGAAGTGGGCCGAGGCACTGGGGCTGCGCGCGGGGATTCCGATTCCGGTGGGCGCGTTCGATGCGCACTGGGATGCGGTGGGATCGAATATCCGCGAAGGCGATGCGGTGAACGTGGTGGGCACTTCGACGTGCATCATTGCGATGGCGCATCATACGCAACTGGTGCCGGGCGTGTGCGGAGTGGTGCCGGGAAGCGTGCATCCGGATTACACGGGGATTGAGGCGGGACTCTCGGCGACGGGCGACATCTTCGAGGCAATTGCGAAACGCGCGAATACTACGGTGGCTGCGCTGTCTGAAGGGCTGGATGCGTACCGGGCGGGGCAGACGGGGCTGCTGCGGCTGAGCTGGGATAACGGCGACCGCACGGTGCTGGTGAATCCCGAGCTGGGCGGCGTGACGCTGGGCTGGAACCTGGTGCACACGGCGCAGGACGAGCTGTTCGCGGCGATCGAGGGGACGGCGTTTCATACGCGGATCATTCTGGAGCGGATGGCGGAACATGGGGTGCGCATCGATCGGGTGATCAATGCGGGCGGCATTCCGCAGAAAAGCGAAGTGCTGAACCGGGTGTATGCGAATGTGCTGAACAAGCCGGTGCTGGTGCCGGCGGGGATTCCGACGAGCCTGGGGTCGGGGATCTTTGCGCTGCTGGCTGCGGGGGTGTACAAGACAGTGGAAGAGGCGCAGGCGGCGGTGTGTCTGCCGCTGCGGACCGTGGAGCCGGATGCGGAGGCTGCTGCGGTGTATGAGCGGCTGTATGGGCTCTATCGCGATGTGTATTTTGCGCTGGGGACGCGGGATGCGAAGCCGGTGGCGCTGGGCGCGGTTTTGCCGGAGCTGAGGAAGATTGCGAGTGAGCAAGTTAGCGGGTTAGCGTCCGCTGCGCGGACGGTCGCTAGTTAGCGGGTCGGCGGGTGGTTGAGGTTTGTGGTTTCCCACCTTAGCCGATGCGCAGAGAACGCGCATCGCCGAAGGTGGGGCACCCCTTTTCGTGCTCGAT